>NZ_JAMRYM010000057.1:0-24474 GCF_023743255.1 Rathayibacter rubneri
GTGTGCAGCAGCGCGTACCGGCGCGGCTCGCCGCCGAGGCCCCCGTCGGGCCGCCCCGTCAGCACCGCGATGACCTCCTCGCCCTCGCGCCACTTCTCGAGCGCGAACGTGCCCTCGTCCCAGATCCGCACCTCGCCGCCGCCGTACTCGCCCGCCGGGATCGTGCCCTCGAAGGTGGCGTACTCGAGCGGATGGTCCTCGGTCTGCACGGCGAGCCGGTTCGGATCGCCCTCGAGCGGCGGCCCCTTCGGCACCGCCCAGCTCACGAGCACCCCGTCGTGCTCGAGGCGGAAGTCGTAGTGCAGCCGCCGCGCGTGGTGCTCCTGGATCACGAAGGAGTCGCCCGACGAGGACGCTCCGGCGCCCGGCTCGGGGACGGGCTCGGGCGTCTTCGCGGCGTCGCGCATGCTGCGGTAGGCGGCGAGGCGGTCGGCGGAGGCGTCGGTCGCCGCGAACCCGGCGAGCCGCTCCGGAGTCGGCTCGAGGCCCGCCTCGCGCGCGGCGAGCAGCGGGCGCAGCAGGTCGCCGCTCTCGCGCAGGCGCTCCACGACCTCCTCCGGGGCGAGATGGCGCAGTCCCTCGGCCCCGATCTCCTCCCAGGTGCGCGGCGCCGCGGCGAACGGGCGCAGCCGGCCCCGGAGGGAGTAGGGCGCGATCGTGGTCTTCGCCGCGTTGTTCTGGCTCCAGTCGACCAGGACCTTGCCCTCGCGCAGGGACTTCTTCATGTCCGACACGACGAGATCGCGGTGGTCGGCCTCGAGCGCCTTCGCGAGCTCGTGCGCCACCGCCGAGATCTGATCGCTCGAGGCGGAGGCGTCGAGCGGGCAGTAGAGGTGGAGCCCCTTGCTGCCGCTCGTCACGGGGTAGGGCTCGAGCCCCATGCCCTCGAGAAGGTCGCGGGCGAGGAACGCGACCTCGGCGCACTCGCCGAGCCCCGCACCCTCGCCCGGGTCGAGGTCGAGCACGAGGCGGTCGGGCGGGCGGCGCTCGCCGCCCGATCCCACCCGCCACTGCGGCACGTGCAATTCGAGCGCGGCCTGCTGAGCGAGCCAGGTGAGACCGGCGACGTCGTCGACGAGCGGGTACTCGACGTCGCGGGAGCTGTGCGCGAGGCGGGTGCGACTCAGCCAGTAGGGGGCGGAGGAGGGGAGGGTCTTCTCGAAGAAGACCTCGCCCGGCTGCTCCGCCGTGCCCACTCCGTCGACCCACCGCTTGCGGGTGACGGGTCGGCGGGCCAGGTGCGGCAGCAGGGCGTCGGCGACCGACGCGTAGTACGCGAGGACGTCGGCCTTGGTGTACCCCGCCTCGGGGTACACGAGCTTGTCGAGGTTGGTCAGCTTCAGCCGCCGCCCGCCGACCGAGACGAGCTGCTGCGCGGATGCCATCCCCTCATGGTGGAGCCCCGCGCGCCCCGGGGGAACCCCGCCCCGCGCCGCCGAGGGAACCCCGCTCCGTCGAGGGAACCCGGAGCGGCGGGTTCCCTCGACCGTTCGGGGTTCCCTCGGCGTCGGCGAGTAGCGTCGAGCCATCACTTCGAAGGAGACCCCGTGCTCACCGACATCCCCCTGACCACCATCGACGGAGCCGCGTCGACCCTCGCCGACTACGCTCCGGTGAAGCTCATCGTGAACGTGGCCTCGCGCTGCGGACTCGCTCCTCAGTACGAGAAGCTCGAGGAGCTGCAGAAGACCTACGGCGACCGCGGATTCACGGTGCTCGGCTTCCCGAGCAACCAGTTCCTGCAGGAGCTGAGCGACGAGGACAAGATCAAGGAGTACTGCTCGACGACGTGGGGCGTGACGTTCCCGATGTTCGAGAAGGTGAAGGTGAACGGCAGGTCCGCGCACCCGCTCTACGCGGAGCTCACCCAGACCGAGGACGAGGCCGGCAAGGCCGGCAAGGTGAAGTGGAACTTCGAGAAGTTCCTGGTCACGGCCGACGGCACCGTGCACCGCTTCCGCCCGACGGTCGAGCCGGACGACCCGCGGATCGTCTCCCTGATCGAGGCGTCGCTGCCCGCTCAGTAGCGGGAGAAAGGGGGCATCGGCTGTCAGCCGCGCCGTCCTCTTCCCACTGTCCTCGCTCGGGAGTCAGCTCGCCCGCAGGCCCGCCTCGACGCGCGCCTCGGTCGGCTCGACGCCCTCGGGGCACACGATGTCGGTCACCTCGAACGGCGTGCGGCGCGTGATCGGGATCATCTCGATCCCGTCGACGTGACGCAGCAGCACGAGTCCACCGTCGCCTGCGCGGAGGCTGCGGCGCACCTGGCGCAGGAAGATGCCGGCCATGTCGAGCTCGACCACGAACTCGCGTCCGTTGACGGTGATCCGCGAGCCGATGACCGGCTGCGAGGAGGTCGTGACGGAGTCGGGCAGCCGTCGCACGTCGGCCGCGGCCCTGCGGGCGAACGGTGCGGGGGTGACCGGTCCGGAAGCGGTCAGGGTGCTGAGTCCGGTCGCTCGCGCGGTGTCGGTCATCGTCGTCTCCGTCCGTGACGCGCGCGGTGAGTCTCGACCGGCGCTGTCAGTTCAGGCTATGATCCGGCCCCTGATCGGGGGATGGGCTTGACTCCCGGGCACCGGCGATGCAGTCCTCTCAGCCGCGCGACTCCTCCGGTTCGGGAGTGACGGCGAGCTCGCCGTGCATGCTCGCGGCGCTAAGCATCTGCTCGATCCACGCGCGGTTGAGCCTCTGCGCGTGAGTCTCGCGGAAGCGGAAGTGCAGCGGCACCGCGGGGTGCAGCCAGACGGAGCTGCGGCCGTGGCCGGTGGAGGCGTCCTCGGCCCACGACAGGGAGAACGCCTCGTTGCGCCGCAGCTTCGAGAGCACGGCGACCTTCAGGTGGGCGAGGACGCGCTCCTCGAACTCGATCTCGAGATTCTGCGGTCCGTAGATGAGAGTGGCCACGGGCCCCCTTCGTGTCAGCGGGCGGCCCGGCGCGGACGGCTCCGCTGGGAAGGTATCCGCTGCTCCCGCTCGAGCGGGAATCGGCCCGGAGACACGCCGTACCCCCATTGACACCCCGTGCGGGGTGGGGCACTCAGCCCGCGTCCCATCCGGTCTGCGGGGTCGCGCACGTGCCGCGGAACACGTACTGCGAGGGCGCCTTCCGCTGGTGCGAGGACCAGTCGATCGCCGGCCGCCGCTGCTCGGGCGGCAGGTAGCCGAGCCGGTAGACCGCCATCAGCTCGAGGTCGTCCGGCACCGCCAGGAGCGACTCGATGCGCGCCCAGGCGCCGGGCACCTCCATGGGGAACGAGACGAACTGGATCCCCATCCCGAGCTCCACGGTGCTCAGCCAGACGTTCTCCATCGCCGCGCCCATGCTGAAGACGGAGTAGAAGGAGGAGAGCTCGCCCGGCCGGTACTCGGAGCGGTCGAGCATCACGCCGAGCAGGAGCGGCGACCCGGCGACGAGCCTGCGGTTCTCCTCGCCGAGAGTCTGCGGCACCCGCAGCGAGTTCATCAGGAGCTGCCCGCGCTTGGTGAACACCTGCTTGGTGAAGGGGCGCAGCGGAGCGGGGAGCTTGTCGAAGAGCATCCCGTCGCGGCGCTCCTCCATCTCCTCCCGGCTGAAGCGGAAGTACGGCTTGTAGCGCTCGAAGAAGGTGCCGTTCGACATGGCCGTGGTCATGCTCGAGCCGCTGATCTCGGCGATCCGCTCGATCGTGTCCCGCTCCTCGACGAGCACGAACCGCCACGGCTGGCTGTTCAGCTGCGAGGGGGCGCGACCCGCGACCTCCATGAGGAGTCGCTGATGCTCCTCGGAGACGGGATCGGGCAGGAAGGGTCCGTTGGTGGTCTTGCGGCGACGCACCACATCGAGGAAGTCCATGCCCTCATCCTGCCCATCCGCCCCGGGAGGGGGCAGGGGGCTGGACCGGGTACGATTTCCGAGCCCGCGCCTCGGCGGGCCGACAGGAGCGGTGCCCGATGAAGAACTCGCGAGTGGTCTTCTACCTCATCGGAGGGGTCCTCATCCTCGGCTCCGGCATCTCGTCGGCCATGCAGGGCGACGTCTCCGTCCCCGACATCATCACGATCGTGTGCGGACTGGCGATCCTGGCGCTCGCCGCGTGGGAGTACTTCCGCACCCAGAAGCGCGAGTCGGGGTCGGACGACCCGAAGGCCGGACCGCCGCGCTGAGCCCGCGCCGACCGTCAGCGCGGCGAGAGCGCTGAGCGCCGCCGTCGCGAGAGCGCGAGCCCGGCGACGACGAACGGAGCCGCGGCCAGCGCGATCGCCGGGTGCCGGCGTCCACGGGTCCCCGCGAACGGGATGATCGCGAGCGGCAGCGCCGCCGGGGCGAGCGCGGCGGCGGCCCTCGGATCCGAGCGCAGCAGCGCGACGAACGCCGCGGCCGTCAGCGACGAGGTCGCGATGTACAGCGCGTGGTGGATCCAGTGCCAGCGACCGGTCCGCACGGCACCGGTCGCCACGGCGGTGCCGAGCGCGCAGTTGGCCGCGTAGCTCGCGGCGGCGGCGCGCACCAGAGCGCGACCGGCGCTCACTCCGAGAGGCCCCGGGCCAGCAGCAGCCGGTACGGAGCCGCCCGCTCGACGCTCCAGCCCGCGGGCGCGACCGCGCGCAGCTCGGCGGCGGTGTAGCTGCGCCGCACCGACAGCGAGCCGTCGTAGTGCAGGAACGAGCCCGCGGCGAGCGGGCGCGTGGCGACGGAGTAGGCCGTGTAGGCCAGGCGCGAGCGCTCGATGTCGTTGTGGAGCGCGCGGGGGGCGAGGCGCTCGCTGTCCTCGAGGAGGGACGCGAGCGACTCCGGGGTCAGGTGGTGCAGCAGGTGGTTCGAGACCACGACGTCGAACTCGGCCCCCTCGTCGACCAGCTCCGAGCTGCTCGCCCGGCGGAACTCGACGCCCGGTGTCCCGGGACGTGCGGTCGCGAAGGCGTAGGCGCGCTCATCCGGATCGGCGGCCGTGATCGCGAGCCGCAGACCGTCCTCCCGCGCCCAGCCGGCGAGGGCGAGCGCGACGTCGCCGCCGCCCGAGCCGATGTCGAGCAGCCGAGTGGGCTCGTCGCGGTTCAGCAGGGCGCGCAGGCGCGAGCGGTAGAGCCCGCGCCAGCCCGAGACCAGGCGGTTCACGGCACCGAAGCGCGCGTAGGTGGCGTCGAGCAGCGTGCGATCGCAGTCCGGGTCGTCCATCAGCTCCCGGGCGTCGAGTTCGCGGTGCCGCAGGTCGGGAGCGAGGGGAGCCCTCACTCCCCGCCCCGCTTCGTCAGCAGGCCCATCTCGACGGTCAGGCCCGGACCGAAGGCCATCGCCCCGATCCGCTCGCCGTCGGCCGCCCCGCCGTGCAGCAGGCGGCGCAGGATGAACAGCACGGTGGCGCTCGACATGTTGCCGTACGTGCGCAGCACCTCGCGCGACGGGTGCATCTGCTCGTCGTCGAGCTCGAGCGCGGTCTGCACGCGGTCGAGGATGCTGCGGCCCCCCGGGTGGACGGCCCAGCGCTGGACGCCGCCCGCGCCCGCCTCGCCGAGCAGCGGGGCCAGCGCCCCGGTGATGTTCTGGCCGATGATCGCCGGCACGTAGGTGCTGAGGCGCATCGTGAAGCCGTGGTCGCCGATGGTCCAGGCCATCTCGTTCTCGCCCTCGGGGGTGAGGGTCGTGTCGAGCGCGTCGATCTCGAGGACCGCGGCACCCGGCTCCGGGGCGCGCGCGGTGACGACGGCCGCCGCTCCTCCGTCGGCGAAGACCGAGGTGGCGACGATCTGCTCGGGATCGTTCGAGGAGGTCAGGTGGATCGTGCAGATCTCGACGGCGACGACGAGGACCACCGCGTCGGGGTCCGCCTCGCAGAAAGCCTTCGCGGCACGGAGCCCGGGGAAGGCGCCGTAGCAGCCCATGAAGCCGAGGTGGAAGCGCTGGGTCGACGGCGAGAGGCCGAGCGCGCGGACCAGCTGGTAGTCGGGGCCGGGCGCGTAGAACCCGGTGCACGACACGGTGACGACGTGGGTGACGTCCTCGGCGGTCAGCGACGCCGCCTCGAGAGCGCGGCGGGCGGAGTCGGCGAACAGCTCGGGAGCGCGCGCCGCGTACAGGGCGTTGCGCTCGGCGGTGCCCGGGTTCAGGACGGCGTTCGAGCGGGCGTCGTAGAAGGCGCTCGCGCCCTCCCGCACCTCGCGGTCGAGCTCGTCGACGACTGTGTGCCGGGTGTCGATCGCCGAGGCGTCGAACGCGGCGCCGAGGATCCTCGAGCCGAGCCGGCTGACGCCCTCCTGCGACGCGAAGAGATCGCGCACGTCGGACTGGCGGAGGACCGTCGCGGGGACGGCCGTCTCGATGCTGCGGATGTGCACGCTCACCCGCAGGAACCTATCCCAGGAACCTGCGGGTGAGCGCTGGTGAGCGGAATCAGAGGATCGGCTTCCCGCCGGTGACGGCGATCGTCGCTCCGCTCATGTAGCTGCCCTCGTCGGACGCGAGCAGGACGTACGCGTGCGCGACCTCGGCCGGCTGGCCGGGGCGGCCCAGCGGCACGTTCTCGCCGAAGGAGGCGACCGCCTCCGGGGGCATGGTCGACGGGATCAGCGGGGTCCAGATCGGACCGGGCGCGACCGCGTTGGCGCGGATGCCCTTCTCGCCGAGGGCCTGCGCGAACGAGCCGGTCATGCTCAGCATCGCCGACTTCGTGGCGGCGTAGGGGAGCAGCTGGTAGGACGGCTGGTCCGACTGCACCGAGCTCGTCGCGATGATCGACGCGCCGGGCTGCAGGTGCGGGATCGCCGCCTTGACCAGGTGGAAGTAGGCGCCGAGGTTGGTCTCGATCGTGCGGTCCCACTCCTCGTCCGGGATGTCGGTGATCTCCTCGTGGCTCATCTGGAAGGCCGCGTTGCTCACGAGCACCTCCAGGTGGCCGAGGGTCGAGACTGTGCTCGAGACGACCTCGCGGCAGTGGGCGGGATCGCGCAGGTCGCCGGGGAGCAGCAGGGCCTCCCGGCCGGCCTCGCGGACCCACTTCGCGGTGTCCTCGGCGTCCTCGTGCTCGTCCAGGTACGAGATCGCGACGTCGGCGCCCTCGCGGGCGAACGCGATGGCGACGGCCTTGCCGATGCCGCTGTCGGCTCCCGTGACGAGGGCGACCTTGCCGCTCAGACGGCCGGTGCCGCGGTAGCTCTGCTCGCCGTGGTCGGCCTTCGGGGTCAGCTCCGCCTCGGTGCCGGGCGGTGTCTGCTCAGGGGATTCCGGAGTCATGACTCTCCCTCTCGTGTCGGTGATGGGTCGTTCCATGGAAGCCGACACCGGTGGGGGAGCGCAGGGGGTTGACGCTCCTCCGGGGCCGCACGAGACGTCGTGTGCGCACGGATCGAAACGCTGCGGTTCCCCGTCAAGCCCGCGACACCGGGGCCCTGCAGGGCCTTGACTGTGCTCACCGCCGAACCCCGTCGGCGGTCCCCCAGGAGGTCGTCATGAGCATCCCCACCGACTCCGGTCGCGACAGCAGCGACCCGCGACGCGACGACACGACGGCCCACGCCGCCGGAGAGACGCGCCGTTTCGAGACCGCCCCCCAGAGCGGGAGCACCTCGAGCACCACCTCGTCGAGCACGTCCGACCGGTCCGACTCGTCGGGCGCCCCCGAGCACCGCGCGCCGGTCGCCCCCGACTCCGCCGAGGCGAAGCAAGCCAGGGCCGCCGCCCGCAAGGACATCCACGACCGCGAGCGCGAGCGCTTCGGCGGGCTGAAGATCGGCTGCGCCTTCTTCGGCTGGCTCGCCGCGACCGGCCTCGCGGTCATCCTGACCGCCCTGGTCACGGCGATCGGAGCGGCCGTCGTCGGCACGCAGGACGTCACCGCCGATCTCGCCGCCGACCCGGTCGCCTTCGGCTGGGTGGGCGCGATCGCGCTGCTGGTCATCCTCTTCGTCGCCTACTACTCCGGCGGCTACGTCGCGGGCCGCATGGCGCGCTTCAACGGCGCGAAGCAGGGCGTGGCCGTGTGGGCGTGGGCCGTCGTGGTCGCGATCCTCGTCGGCATCGCCTCGGCGATCACCGGAGGCACGCAGCTGCTCTCGGCGGTCAGCAGCTTCCCCCGCATCCCGCTCGACGGGAGCGACGCCACGATCGCCGCGGTCCTGACCGCGCTCGCCGCGCTCGTCGTCGCGCTGATCGCGGCCGTGCTCGGCGGACTCGCCGGCATGCGCTTCCACCGCCGCGTCGACCGCGAGGGACTGGCCGGCCTGGCCGTCTGACCCCTCTGCGCCGAGACGCCACCTGCACGGCCCTCCCCCCGGGTGCCGAGGCAGGTGGCGTCTCGCCTACGCTCGCCGGGTGACCTCCCGTGCCGCCGCTCTCGCCCTCGACCTGCAGGAGTGGGCGGCCCCCGCTCCGCTCGTCGGGCTCCGCGCCGAGTACCTCGCGTTCCTCGCCGAGCACGGTGACGGCGCGCTCGAGCGCTCGCTCGGGCCCGAGCACGTCACCGCGAGTTGCTTCGTGCTCTCGCCGGAACTGGATCGCGTGCTGCTCTGCTTCCACCGCAAGGGCCGCTTCTGGGTGCAGCTCGGCGGTCACATCGAGCCCGGTGACGCCTCCGTCGCCGACGCGGCTCTGCGCGAGGCGCGCGAGGAGAGCGGAGTCGCGTCGCTCACTCCGCTCGGATCGCTGCCGCTGGACCTCGACCGGCACGGTCTGGGCGGCGGCTTCGGCCGGTGCGCCCGGCACTGGGACATCGGCTACGGCGCGATCGCGGACCCGTCGGCTCCCGTCGCGGTGAGCGACGAGAGCGAGGACGTGGCCTGGTTCGCGGTCGACGCGCTTCCCGAGGCGGTGCCGCCCGGGTTCGCGGGGCGGCTCGCGGGTGCCGTGCGTGCCGCTCGCGCAGTGGCGCGTCCGTAACCGAGGTCGGATGGCGCCGGGCCTGCGCTGGAGCGGGCCCGAGCCGCGCTCACCCTCGGTTGCGCACCGGTCGCGCAGTGCCGTGCGGCACCATGGGGCGATGAGCACCGCGCAGCGCCCCGTCGTCGTCCTCGCGGGAGCGAGCGGCTTCCTCGGCACCGATCTCGCCCGCCGCTTCGAGCAGGAGGGCTGGAGCGTGCGCCGCATCGGCCGCTCGGGTCCGGACGGCCGCTGGGGCGATTCCGCGGGGCTCGTCCGCGCCGTCGACGGGGCGCGGCTGCTCGTGAACCTCGCGGGGAAGAGCGTGGACTGCCGCTACACGGCCGCGAACCGCGCCGAGATCCTCCGCTCGCGCGTCGAGACGACCGCCGAGCTGCACCGCGCGGTCGCGGCGGCCGCGACTCCGCCGCCCGTCTGGATGAACTCGAGCACCGCGACGATCTACCGGCACGAGGAGGAGCGCGCGAACACCGAGCGCGACGGCGTGATGGGCGAGGGCTTCTCGGTCGACGTGGCGACGGCCTGGGAGGCGGAGTTCTTCGGCGGGGACACTCCCGCCACCCGCCGGATCGCGCTGCGCATGGCGATCGTGCTCGGCGACGGCCCGGCGACGGGTATCCTGCTGCGCCTCGCGCGCCTGGGCCTCGGCGGTCCGCAGTACGACGGACCGTGGCCCTCGACGAGGGAGCGCCGCGAGGCCGGCGTGCACCACGAGTACCGGCCCACGCGCGGCCGTCAGCACTTCAGCTGGATCCACGTGGAGGACGTGTTCCGCTCGATCCTGTTCCTCGAGGAGTCCGCGCTCGAGGGCCCGGTGAACCTCGCGTCGCCGAACCCCAGCGACAACACGGAGCTGTCGCGCCTGCTGCGCGCCGCGGTGGGCCGCCGCCTCGGCCTGCCCGCCCCGCGCTTCGTCCTCGAGCCCGCGATGCTGCTGCTGCGCACCGAGCCCGAGCTGCTCCTGAAGAGCCGATGGGTCGTCCCGGGGCGTCTGGAGGACGCCGGCTTCGCCTTCGCCCACCCGGACCTCGCGGCGGCCCTCCGCGACGTCGCCTGAGGGCGGCGTTCCCGCGGTGAAGACGGCACCGGAGGACGATCCCTCCGGCGCCTCTTCGCGGCCGGAGGAAGAGCACTGCGACGAGGCGAAGCCGAGAACGCGTGCCGAGCGTTGTCGGCGAGCCGGACGGGCGACGCTCTCGAGAACGCGACCGTTTCGGAGAGCCGACTGCGCCGAGCCGCACAAGGGGCGGCTCGGAGTGAGCGCCGTGCGCGTGCCGAGCGTTGTCGGCGAGCCGTCCGCAGGACGCTCTGCGGAACGCAGCCGTCTCTACAAGCCGACTGCGCCACGCCGCACAGGGGGCGGCGTGGACGACATCGCGCCCCGCGACGCGCTACTGCGCGACGCGAAGCGCGATGTCGCGCCGGTACTGCCCGCCCTCGAGGTGGATCAGGTCGAGCGCCTGGTACGCCCGCGCCCGCGCCTCGGCGAAGTCCGCACCGCGTGCGACCACGTTGAGCACGCGCCCGCCGGTGGCGACGAAGCGCCCGTCCACCAGCTGCGTCGCGGCGTGCGCGATGGTCACACCGGGGACGGCCTCGGCCGCTTCGAGTCCGCTGATGCCGCGGCCGGTGACGGAGTTCTCGGGGTAGCCCTCGCTGGCCAGCACGACGGTGACGGCGACCTCCTCGGTGAAGGCGGGCCACGGCACGGAGGCGAGCGAGCCCGTGGACGCGGCGAGCAGCAGCGCCGAGAGAGGGGAGGCGAGGCGAGGCAGGACGACCTGCGTCTCGGGGTCGCCGAAGCGGGCGTTGAACTCGATCACGCGGATGCCGGCGTCGGTGACGATGAGGCCGCAGTAGAGGAGTCCGACGAAGGGGGTGCGCTCGCGCTCGAGCTGGCGGATGGTCGGGATGGCGACGGTGTCGATGACCTCGTCGACGAAGGCGCGCTCGCTCTGCCAGCGATCGGCGAGCCAGGGCAGGGGGGAGTAGGCGCCCATGCCGCCCGTGTTGGGGCCCTCGTCGCCGTCCGCGAGACGCTTGTAGTCCTGGGCGGGCGAGAGCGGGACGACGTCGTGGCCGTCGGAGAGGAGGAAGAGCGAGACCTCCTGGCCGGCGAGGAACTCCTCGATGAGGACGTCGCCCGACTGCAGCCAGAACTCGGCGTGCGCGACGGCGGCGCTGCGCGACTCCGTCACCAGGACGCCCTTGCCGGCGGCGAGGCCGTCGGCCTTGACGACGTAGGGGGCGCCGAACTCGTCGATGACGCGCGTCGCGTCGACGAGGGTCGAGACGCGGGTGGCGCGGCCGGTGGGCACGCGGGCCATGTCCATGACGCGCTTCGCGAAGGTCTTCGAGCCCTCGAGCGCGGCGGCGGCCCTGTCGGGGCCGAAGGTGGGGATGCGGCGCTGGCGCAGGGCGTCGGCGACTCCGGCGACCAGGGGCGCCTCGGGACCGATGACGACGAGCTCGATGCCCTGCTCGACGGCGAAGTCGGTGACCAGGCGCGGGCTGTTGGTGTCGAAGTGGATGACCTCGACGTCGCGGGCGATGCCCGCGTTGCCGGGCGCGGCGATGATCTCGTGCTGCTCCTCCTCTGCGAGGAGAGCCGTGATGATGGCGTGCTCACGGGCACCCGAACCGAGGACGAGGATCTTCACCTGAACAGGATAGGCCCGGGGCCTCCTGGGGCGGACTTCCGCCGTCACGCCCCCGCACGGCCCGTTCGAGCCGGTTCCGCGGACCCGTCGCGGGACGCCGCTCCGCTCCGGGTTCTCCGGTGCGTCGCGGACCGGACCGTCGTCCCGCGGGAGGGGCCGCACGCCGCGGGCACGGCAGGATGGGACTCATGGCCAAGGGGAAGATCGACGAAGCGTCCGGTCAGGCGGCGGTGCGCGCGGCGCTCGCCGGGACGACGGACCGCACCACCACCGCGACCGCCGTGCGGTTCCTCCTGCAGATCATCGAGACGCGGGTGCCGGGCCGCAGCGTCGAGGTGCGCGTGCCCCCCTTCGGCGCCGCGCAGTGCGTCGAGGGCCCGGGCCACACCCGCGGCACGCCGCCGAACGTGATCGAGATGGACGCCGCCACCTGGCTCGCCCTGGCGACCGGCGGCCTCCCGTGGACCGACGGCCTCGCGAGCGGGCGGATCCACGCGTCCGGTGTCCGCGCGGACCTCACGCCGTTCCTCCCCCTCCTCCGCGTCGGCTGACCGCGCGTCTCCGCGATCCCTCCGCGTCGGCTGGGAGAACCCCGGCAGTCGTCGGATTAACTTCTCGTAAACGAGGCCGCCGAAGCCCGGACAGGCGTTTGACCTGGGGCCCACCCTCGGCTTGGCTGGGAAAGTTCCCCTCATGCGGCCGGAGTCCTCTCCGAATCACCGCTCGACGCTTGGAGATCTCGACCAGATGCGAAGCAACACCCCCGGCCGTCGACGCGGCCTGATCAGAACTCTCTCGGCGACCGCGGTCGGCGCCGTCGCCGGTGCCGCGCTGCTCGGCGCCGCCCCCGCGATGGCCGCCGAGGCGAAGGTCATCGACATCTACACGATGAACGACTTCCACGGCCGCCTCGAGGCGTCCGCCGGCAGCTCGGTCGACAACAGCTTCCCCGGAGCCGCCTCGCTGGCCTCGGCCTTCGCGACGCTCAAGGCCGAGAACCCCGAGAACTCGATCCTCGTCTCCGCCGGCGACAACATCGGCGCCTCGACCTTCACGTCCTTCGTGCAGCAGGACACGCCGACCATCGATGCGCTGGGCCTCATGGGCGTGAGCGTCTCGGCGATCGGCAACCACGAGTTCGACCAGGGCCGCGCCGACCTCGACGACCGCGTCATCCCGCGCGCCGAGTTCGACTACATCTCGTCGAACGTGCTCGAGAAGGGCACGAGCGAGCACGCCTACGCCTCGTCCTCCGTCGAGGACTTCGACGGTGTGACGGTCGGCTTCATCGGCGCGACCACCGCGAGCCTCCCCTCCCTGGTGACGCCCTCCGGCATCGCGACCCTCGACATCGCTCCGATCGTCGACTCGGTCAACGCCGAGGCGGCCCGCCTGCAGGACGGCATCGACGACTCCGCCGACGCCGCAGTGCCCGCCGAGTCCAAGAACCTCGAGGCGGACGTCCTCGTCGCGGTCATCCACGAGGGCGCCGAGAGCGCCTCCGCGAACCTCGCCGACGCGAACACGCTCTTCGGCGGGATCGTCGACGGCATCGGCGGCGGGATGGACGCGATCGTCTCCGCCCACACGCACCAGGCCTACGCCTCCGAGGTCACGGTCGACGGCAACACGCTCCCCGTCGTCCAGGCGGGCCAGTACGGCAACCGACTCGGTCACATCGAGCTCACCGTGGACCCGGAGACCAAGGAGGTGACGTCGAGCGCGCAGAACCTCGTCGACACCCTGACTCCCGTCCAGGTCACGAACCCGACCACCGGAGTCGTCTCGACCGTCTACCAGCCGGCCTATGCGGCCGACTCCACCCCCGAGGGCGTGGCAGTCGCGGCGCTCGTCGCCGACGCTGTCGCGGTCGCCGAGGTCGAGGGCGCCGTGCCGGTCGGCGAGATCACCGCCGACGTCCGCCGCGGCTCCCAGTCGGACGGCTCCGAGAACCGCGGTGCCGAGTCGACCATGGGCAACCTCGTCGCCGACGCCCAGCTCTGGGCCACGCAGGAGGACCTCGGCACGCAGATCGCGTTCATGAACCCCGGCGGAGTGCGCGCCGACCTGCTCTTCGCCGCGAGCGGCGCGGGCGACGAGGACGGCAAGGTCTCCTACAAGGAGGCGGCCGCCGTCCAGAACTTCGCGAACACCCTCGTCACCGAGACGCTCACGGGTGCTCAGATCAAGACGGTCCTCGAGCAGCAGTGGCAGCCGGCGACCTCCAGCCGTCCGGAGCTGCACCTCGGCATCTCGGCGGACCTCTCGTACACCTACGACCCGACCGCCGAGGTCGGTTCGCACGTGACCGGCGTCTTCTTCCAGGGCGAGCCCGTCGCGGACGACGAGACGTTCAAGATCGTGACGAACTCGTTCCTCGCTTCCGGCGGCGACAACTTCACCGAGCTCGCCAACGGCGCGGACAAGGCCGACTCCGGCCGCGTCGACCTCACGGCCTTCACCGACTACATCGCCGCGTTCTCGCCGGTCACCCCGGACCCCGCGTCGCGCTCGATCGGCATCGTCGACACCAGCGCTGAGGGAGCGGAGACGCTCACCTACGACCTGTCCTCGCTCGACGTCAACAACTCGGCGGTCCGCGACGACGAGGTGCAGGTGCTCCTGGACGGCGCGCAGGTCTCCTCGGCTCCGATCGACCACACGGTCGTCGACACCGCCGACGAGCAGGGCCGGGCCTCGGTGAGCGTCGACATCAGCGGCCTCGCCACCGGTGACCACGAGCTCGAGTTCCGCCTCCCCGTCACGGGAGTGTCGGTCGTCTCGACCCTCACCGTCACCGGAGCCCCGGAGGCGACGCCGACCCCGGCGCCGACCCCCGTCGAGACCGTGATCCCGACGACCCCCGCCACCACCGCTCCGGTGGCCGGCGGCTCGACCGGAAGCGGCACGCACCAGCTCGCAGCGACCGGGTTCGACACCACCCCGGCGCTGCTCGCCGGTGCCGTCGCACTCCTGCTCGGAGCGGCGATGAGCGTGGCGCACCTGCGCCGCCGCACCGTCTCGAAGTAGCGGACAGCACGAAGGGCCCCCGACGAGTCGTCGGGGGCCCTTCGTCGTTCCTCCGCTCGGGAACGACGGAACGCCGCCTCCCTCGCGGGACGGCGGCGTTCGGGTGCGTGCTGGAGCCGGAGGCTCAGTAGCGGGTCGGGACCTGGCGGTACCCGTCGCGACGCGTCACGAGAACGGTGGCGACGGCGCCCCAGGCGGAGACGGCGGCGAGGAGGACGGCGACGGCGATGCTCATGAGTGTTCTGCCTTTCGTTGCGGCGGAACCTGATCCATCCGCCGGGATGCTGTGTACAACGTCCACTCTGGCCACTCCTGTTCCTTAGGACAATCGATGAGTTCTTGCCCTGACGTGTAGCGTTGCTTCATGGACGTGCGGCGGTTGGAACTGCTCAGAGAGCTCTCGATGCGACGCTCGATCACCGCGGTGGCGGAGGCGACGCACCGCACTCCCTCCGCCGTCTCGCAGCAGCTGAAGGTGCTCGAGCGCGAGGCCGGCGTGCCGCTGATCGAGCGCTCGGGACGCGGCGTCGTCCTGACCGGGGCGGGCCGCGAGCTCGCCCGGAGCGCGACCGAGATCGCCATCGCCCTCGAGCGCGCAGACGCCGTGTGGCAGACCTTCAAGAACAACCCGATCGGCGAGGTGACGATAGCCACGTTCCCCACGGCCGGGCAGATGCTGCTCCCGGAGGCGCTCGTGGCGCTGCGGAGCGTGGAGGGCCTCGTCGTGCAGTGCGAGGACGTCGATCCCGGCACCGACGAGTTCGCCGACCTCACCGCCGACTTCGACATCGTCCTCGGCCACTCGCCGACGGGTCGCAGCGCCTGGGCCGGGCGCGGTCTGGCGATGGCCGAGCTGATGGTGGAGCCGCTCGACATCGCCCTGCCGGTGGGGCACCGGCTCGCCGACCGGGCCACGGTCACGGCGGCCGACCTGGTCGGGGAGACGTGGATCGGAGTGCCCGACGGCTTCCCGTTCGAGCGGGTCATGCAGGAGATCGAGACCGCGTCGGGCGAGGCCGTCCGCGTCGAGCAGCGCTTCGCGTCCACCCGCGTGACGGAGGCGTTCGTCGCAGCCGGACTCGGCATCGCGGTGCTGCCGCGCTACACGGCGGGCGGCGTCGGGGTCGTGGTGAAGCCGCTCCGCGGGGTCAGCTCGGTGCGGCACATCGTGGCGCTGATGCGGCCGGACCGGGCCGAACGGCTGTCGGTCCGGACCGTGGTGCGCGAGCTGCGTGCGCAGGCGGGGCGGATCGTCCACTCGCTGTGAGGGGCGCCTTCGGCGAGTGGGCGCGGAGCGGGGCCTGGAGAGAGGGCAGGGCCCGGTCCGGGGCAACTCGCTGAGGCGGGCGCGGGCGAGTGGACGCGAACCGGGCTCAGGATCGCAGCCGGACCCCTGTCCGTGCCCACTCGCGAGCGCGGGGTGCTGTCGCCCGGCTCCACGCTCGCCCCGGGTCGCTCCCCACGGCCCGCTCCGAGCCGCGTTCGGGGGAGAATGGAGGCATGACCGATCCGCTCGACACCCCGCAGCACTCCGACGACGTCGAGGTGACCCGCGAGGAGGTCGACGTCCGTCGATCGCCGCGCATCTGGCGCATCCTGGCGCTCGGCGCCGGTCTCGGAGCGATCGTCGCGTTCGTGCTGACCTTCGCGCTGCCCGAGACGCAGGGCTTCTCGCAGGGTCAGGTCTTCGGCTTCAGCCTGCTGCTGTTCGTCACGCTCTTCGGAGCCCTCGCGGGGCTCGTCGTCGTCGTCCTCGACCGCGTCGTCGGTCGGCGCGTGGTCCGCGCCACGGCCGAGCGCACGGTCGCGCGCGAGACGCCGGCCGAGGCGCCGGAAGCGGACGGCGGCACCCCGGAGGACCCGGGCGCCGCCGTCCGCTGAACGGTCAGCGGCCCTTGCGCGCGGTCCTGCGCGCGGCGTTCTGCATCGTGCGCTTCGCCTTCTGCGACTTCGTCAGCTTGCGCGCGATGAACATCAGCAGGTAGGGGATCAGGCGGTAGATCACGGGAGGCTCCTCGTCTGCGCGCCCGGGTGGCGCGCGGATTCGAGTCTGGACGCCCGAGCACCGCGCGGGCACCCGGTTGCGGACGCTCGGAGGCTGTGCTGGTCGCGAGCGCGCCGAGCGGACAGGCCGACCCGGCGCTCCGAGCCGGGCTCGACTCCGCGCCCTGTCAGCTGAGCTGCGTGCGCTCCACCCAGTCCAGGTACTCCGGAGTCACGGTGCCCGTGATGTACTCGCCCGTGAAGCAGCTGGTCTCGAGGTCGGTGACGTCGGATCCCTCGAGGATCGCCGCCTTCATGTCGGCGACCTCCTGGTAGATCAGGTAGTCGGCGCCGATGGCGTCCGCGATCTCGGGGATCCGCCGGTTGTGGGCGACGAGCTCCTGACGCGAGGGCATGTTGATGCCGTAGACGTGCGGGTAGCGCACGGGCGGCGCGGCGGAGGCGAACGTGACGGTGTTCGCTCCGGCCGTGCGGGCCATGTCGACGATCTCCTTCGACGTCGTGCCGCGCACGATCGAGTCGTCGACGATCAGCACGTTCTTGCCCTTGAACTCGCTCGACATCGCGTTGAGCTTCTGGCGCACCGACTTCTTGCGCACCGCCTGGCCCGGCATGATGAACGTCCGGCCGACGTAGCGGTTCTTGTAGAAGCCCTCGCGGTACTCGATGCCGAGCTTCTGCGCGACCTGCATCGCGGCGGGGCGGGACGAGTCCGGAATGGGCATGACGACGTCGATCGCTCCGCCCGGCGTGTACGCGGCGATGGTGTCGGCGAGGCGGTCGCCCAGGCGCAGTCGCGCCTCGTAGACCGAGATGCCCGACATGACGGAGTCGGGGCGCGCGAGGTAGACGTACTCGAACGAGCAGGGGATGAGGCGCGGGTCCTTCGCGCACTGGCGGCTCGCCATGGTGCCGTCGGGGGTGATGAAGACCGCCTCGCCCGGAGCGACGTCGCGCACGATCTCGAAGCCCTGGGCCTCGAGCACCAGCGACTCGGAGGCGACGACCCAGTCGTCGGTCGCGCCGACGTTGGAGCGGCGGCCGACGATGAGCGGGCGGATGCCGAAGGGATCGCGGAACGCGAGCAGTCCGACTCCGGCGATCAGCGCGATGGTGGCGTAGGAGCCCTCGACGCGCTCGTGCACGCGGGCGACGGCGTCGAACACCTCGTCGGCATCGAGGTCGCGGCCCGACATCGACGCCTGCAGCTCGTTCGCGAGGACGTTCACCAGCAGTTCGGTGTCGGACGTGGTGTTGAGGTGGCGGCGGTCGACGCGGAAGAGCTCCTCGGTGAGCTCGCGCGTGTTCGTCAGGTTGCCGTTGTGGACGAGGATGATGCCGTACGGCGCGTTCACGTAGAACGGCTGCGCCTCCTCCTCGCGCTCCGCATTGCCCTTGGTGGCGTAGCGGACGTGCCCGAGGCCCATGGTCCCGAGCAGCGAGCGCATGTCGCGGGTGCGGAACGCCTCGCGGACCTGGCCCGCGGCCTTCTTGATGTGGAGGGTGCTGCCGTCGGCCGTCGCGATGCCGGTCGAATCCTGACCGCGGTGCTGCAGGAGCGACAGGCTGTCGTAGATGGACTGGTTGACGGGTCCCGAGGAGACGATTCCTACGATTCCGCACATGCCGGATGGGCTCCCAATCGGGTAGCAGGGGGGGATGACGGTCCATCCTGACATGCGGCGACCGCATCCCCTAATGGTTCGCCGTGGGCGGATCGGCCGGAGCGCGGCGGTGCCCGGGCGCGGAGTCGGGCGGATCCGCCGAGGCCGTCGCCGGTGCGCAGAAGCCTCTTCGCGGGCTCTCGGCGGGGCGGGCCAGTCGGTAGGGTCGTTGCGTGAGTGATGAGACGAGCAGCTACGCCCGCGCCGGAGTCGACACCGCGGCCGGTGATCTCGCGGTCGAGCTGATGAAGTCGGCCGTGTCGGCGACGCACGACCGGCACGTGCTCGGCGGGGTCGGCGGCTTCGCCGGACTCTACGACGTGTCGTTCCTCAAGGACTTCCGCGCGCCGCTGCTCGCGACCTCGACCGACGGAGTGGGCACCAAGGTCGCGCTCGCGCAGGCGATCGACAAGCACGACACGATCGGCCAGGACCTCGTCGGCATGGTCGTCGACGACATCGTCGTGGTCGGCGCCCGTCCCCTCTTCATGACCGACTACATCGCCTGCGGCAAGGTCGTCCCCGCGCGCATCGCCGACATCGTCGCCGGCATCGCGCGCGCCTGCTCCGCCACCGGCACCGCGCTCGTCGGCGGCGAGACCGCCGAGCACCCGGGCCTGCTCGGACCCGACGACTACGACGTGGCCGGAGCGGCGACCGGAGTCGTCGAGGCGGACGAGGTGCGCGGAGCCGACCGCGTGCGCGACGGCGACGTCGTGATCGCGATGGCCTCCTCCGGCCTGCACTCCAACGGCTACTCGCTCGTGCGCCACATCCTCGCCGAGTGCGGCATCGGCTTCACCGACCACTCGGCCGAGCTCGGCGGAGTGGTGGGCGAGGTCCTGCTCGAGCCGACCCGCCTCTACACCCGGCCGCTGCTCGACGTGCTCGAGCACGGGACGCTCGGCTCGGCCGTCCACTCGATCAGCCATGTCACCGGAGGCGGCATCGCCGCGAACCTCGCGCGCGTGCTCCCGCGAGGCTCCTGGGTCGAGGTCGAGCGCTCCTCCTGGAGCCCGTCGGACGTGTTCCGTGCGCTCGCCGGGATGTCGGGCGCGACGCTCGAGAGCACCGAGGGCACCTGGAACCTCGGCATCGGGATGTTCGCGGTGGTGGACGCGGAGGCCGCTCCGTCGGTCGTCGCCTCGCTCGAGGCGTCCGGGGTGCCGTCGTGGATCGCCGGGCGCGTGTCGATGAGCGGCCGGTCGTTCGAGGGCTTCGAGCAGGGCGCCAAGGGAGTCGACGGCGGCGCGGTGCGCCTGGTCGGCGCGTACGCGGGCTGACGCCGCGGCTCCGGGGGCGACCTCCTGCTGATACGCCCGCTGCGCGGGCTGCTCGATCAGCAGGACGCGCGGTGCTCAGGCCGGGCGGTGGTGCCGGGCGCGGGAGTGCTCGCGCTCCCAGGCGTGCTCGTGCCGGGTCAGCAGCCACGAGCCCCACGCGCACAGCGCGAAGGCCGCGGCGGTCGCCAGCAGCGCCGCGATCCAGGTCGGGGCGTCGCGGCTGACCAGCAGGTTCGCCGCCGCGATCAGGACGCCGAGCGCGGATCCCGAGCTCGTGCCCGCGATGAAGGCGGCGTCCCTGCGGCTGACGGCGCGGATCGTGACCATGCCGGCGATCGCCCCGGCCCCGCCCGCCAGACCGATGCCCGCACCGGAGAGCACGCCCATCAGCATCCCGAAGCTCACGAGCCCCGACGGATCGAGCGGTCCGGACGCGAGCGCGGCCGGCAGGTAGAGCACCAGGGCGACGGCGGCGCCGACAGCGCCTCCGACGAGGACCGCGCCCAGCAGCAGGGCGGTGGTGACGTAGCTGAGCCGTGCGACAGGGTGCACGGATCCTTCGGGTTCGAACATCGCGGCTCCATCGACGCGAACGCGCGGACCGTTCCGCGCGCCGTCCTCGGACCCTACGCCCGCCGGGGCCGCCGCGGTGAGGGCTTGCGGCGGCGGCGGGTCAGCGCGTGAGGATCCACGCGAGGAGGTAGCTGCGCGAATTCGCGCTGTCGATCTCCGCGTCCGTCAGCTGCGCCGCCCTCGACAGGGCCGCCTCCGGATCGCTGGTCGCCTGCAGCATCACGACGTAATCGGCGAGCGGCGAGCCCGGCGCCCCGGCGACGAGCTCGTCCACGCGGTCGGGGCCCGGGAGGAACGCGGTTGCCGGTGGGAGGGGGAGCAGCTCGATCCCCAGGATCGCCGACGGGGTGGCGTCGAAGAAGGTGGCGTAGTCGCGCTTGCCGCCCCAGTTGATCGCGAGGAAGGGAGCGTCGAAGCCCGGCGGCGTCGTCGGGCTCAGCCAGAGGTCGGCGGCGGCCTCGGTCTCCAGGCTCAGCATCCAGCGCGCCTGCTCGAGCAGGGCCTCGTTCCCGGACGCCGAGGCCCAGAGCGCGAGCCCGTTCCACGCGTTGACGGCCTCGGACACCGACTCCTGGTTGTTGCCGTCGCGGGCGGGGGCGAGGCCGGACGCCCAGGAGTGGCCGCGGTAGGCGTCGAACACGCGCAGGCGCGGGAACTCCGCGGTGTCGACGGGGGAGGCCAGATCGAGCGCGAGCAGGTCGGCGACGGTGCGGTAGCGCTCGACGAGCGAGGGGTCCTCCTCCGCCAGCATGCCCAGCGCCGAGAGGAAGTACCCGTAGTGGAAGTGGTGGTCGTTGAACTCCTCCGATCCGAACGAGGGGGCGGAGCCGACCATCCCGCCCAGGACGGGGTCGTAGACGAAGCACTTCACGGCGCCGGCGGTGCAGCCGTCCGGGTCCAGCCACAGGTCGAGCTCGGCGAGGAGCTGCTCGCGGAGGGCGGCGGCGGTCTCGTCCAGACCGAGGTCGGCGGCGAGCCGGTGGAGGGTCGCCGCCCGGTAGAGCTCCTTGCCGGCGCCGTAGGTGTCGGGAGCGGCGAAGCGAACGGCGGCGGCGTCGAGCGGCACCTGCCGGCGGAGAGCGGCGCGCTCGTCGTCGGTGAGGCGCGTGAGATCGAGGGCCCCCGACTCCGCGATCGCCGCAGTGCTGCGCGAGAAGGTCGTGCCGGACTCGAGCCCGACGCGTCCGTAGAGCGTGTCGTACCCCGGATCGCCTTGCGAGCCGAGCCCGAAGAACGTCGATGCTCCGCCCTCCGTCCGCAGCGTGTAGGTCGTCGTCGTGCGGCCCCCCGCGGTCGAGTGCGCGACGGTCGCGCCCTCGAGCGCGACGGCCCCCCTGCGCAGCGCGTCGATCTGCATCCGGCTCGCCCCCTCCGGCACGGCGAAGACGACGAGGCGCCCCTCGAGCCTCATCCGCGGGAACGCGTCGAGGGCCGAGGCGGGCGCCACCAGGGCGTACCGCTGCCCGCCCGCCGAGACGAGCAGCAGCCCGTCGGCCGCTCTCTCCGGCTCCGTGGCGCCCTCGACGATCACGTCCTGCGGCTGCTGCGCGCGATAGGAGGCGTACGGCCAGCCCTCGGCGGCGACGAGCTCTCCGGCGCCGGCGAAGCTCCAGGTCGAGACGAGGTCGTCGAGCGCGGTGAGCTCGACGGCCGACGACGGCACCGTCACCGTGAGGTCGTCGCGCGCGAGTCCGAAGAGGGCCCGCGGCGTCGCGTCGACCCGGGGCAGCCCCACCGAGAAGCCGTCGGAGCGCGGAGTGACCGAGAGGATCCCCGTGTAGAGCGGGAGGCCGACTCCGAAGACCGGCCCCGACACCCACGAGTTCGTCGGAGGGGGGACGTCCTCGGCGAGCCGCGGGGACCCCGCGTACGGCCCGGCGACCCGGGGCAGGCGCCGGGCCTGCGCGGAGGCCTCGACGGCCCAGTCCGGGGCGGGGTACACGGGCGGCGTGCAGCCGGCGAGCAGGAGCAGCGCGAGGGCGGAGGCTGCCCCCGCGCCGCGCCTCACCGGGCGAACCCGCCGGGGGTGACGAGGTCTCCGAGCCGGGCGACGAGCCAGCCGCCGAAGCTCTCGTCGTCCTGCAGCCGGAGCTCCGCCCGGACCGGCGCGCCGACCACGTTGTAGTCCTGCGTGGTGATCTCGTCGGTGCGGGCGCGCACGACGGTCGTCGCCCGCCCGTTGCGGTACTGCTCGACCTCGATGTCGTAGATCTCGGCGTCGACGGTGGTGCCGTCGGGCATCGCGACGGCGACGGTGCCGCCGACGGGGATGCGCGAGTAGTCGCGCGCACCGAGCGAGAACTCGCTCTCGAGGTGGATGGAGTCGGCGATCGCGACGACGGCGAGGATCTCGTCCTCCTCGACGAACGCCCCGATCTCGGTGTCGACTTGCTTCACGACACCGTCGAGGGCGGCGGTGAAGACCATCAGCCCCCCTGGCTCGATCGTGTAGCCGACATCGGCGCTGGTGAAGTCCTTCGTCTGCATGTCGGACTCGAGGATCGCGCTCTGCAGGCTGAAGAGCACGTCGCCCTTCTGCACGGAGTCGCCGCGCGAGATCGTGAGGTCCTGGATCGTGCCGGCGAACGGCGTCCCCAGGGAGTAGTCCTCGGTCACCAGCTGGGCGCTCGCCGCCCTGACGGTCAGCGACGAGATGTTGGCGTAGACGAGGCCCGCGGCGGCGATCCCCACGGCGACGACGCAGGAGAGGACGAAGCCGAGCCAGCGCAGCGGCTTCATGCCGCACCCGCTGCGAGCGTGCGGCGTCCGGCGACGAGGACGGTGCCGGCGAGCTCCGCCCTCGCCGCCCGCTTGAGGGCGATGTGCTCCCGCGCCGCGATCACGGCGAAGGCGCCGAGGGTGAGCGTGTTCAGGATGTTCCAGACGAGCGCCACCGAGTACTCGGCCGTCCACTCCGCCTTGAGGAAGCCGACGACGGTCGTCGCCGACAGGAAGACCAGGAACACCATCTGCACCTTGATGAAGTCGAACGGGGAGGCCGCCTGACCCGTCGCTCCGGTCGAGGTCCAGCTGGGCTTGCGGCCGGCCAGGGCGAGGAAGAACGCCTTGGTGTACATCGGGAAGGTGACGGTCGACAGCAGCAGCGTCTCCCACCGGAAGGATCCGATGATGAAGAGCGCGAGTCCGATCTGCAGCACGTAGAAGCCGCAGTAGAAGAGGATCCACTGCAGCAGAGGCACCTCGAGGCTCACGGGCGTGATGTTCAGGTAGATCTGCATCGGGGGCAGCACGATCAGGCCCAGCGGCACGATGCCGGTGAAGTAGAAGGTCACCGTCATGAAGTACTGCATGCGCTGATCGGTCGTCAGACGGCGCCGGGGCGAGAACGGGTTGTGCCGGAGGAAGATCTCGAAGCCGCCGACCGCCCAGCGGACCTGCTGCCGCACGAAGGCCTCGATGGTCTCGGGAGTGCGCCCGACCGCCAGGGTCATCGGCACGAAGATCGAGCGCCAGCCGCGCTCGTGCACGAAGATCGACGTCCAGATGTCCTCGGACTGCGAGCCCTCGAACATGCCGCCGATGTCGTCCAGCGCCGTCCGGCGGAAGACGGCGTTGGTGCCGACGCAGAACGCGGAGTTGTACTTGTTCTTGCCGGGCTGCGTCAGCGCGTAGAAGACGATCTGCATGTACGCGGATCCCCGCGAGATGAAGTTGTGCGCGTTGCCGTAGACCTGCGGGGCCTGCACGAACGCGACGTCGTCGTGCAGGAAGAACGGCAGCGTCTCCTCGAGGAATTCGGGGACCACGACGAAGTCGGCGTCGATCATCACGGCGAAGTCCGCGGTCGAGAGCCGCAGGGCGTGGTTCACGTTGCCGGCCTTCGCGCCGGAGCGGTCCTCGCGCACCACGTAGCGGATGCCCAGGCGCTCGGCGATCTCGGCGACCCGGGGGTCGTCCCCGTCGTCGAGCAGCCAGGTCCCGTGGGTGCCGTGCATGTCCCGCGCCGCCCGGGCGGTGCCCTCGATGATCACCGGATCCTCGTTGTAGGTGGTGATGAGGACGTCGACCGTGATGCGGCGGCGGCCGAGGTACAGGTCGTCGCCGATCGGGATCCCGTCGACGGGGCTCCCGAAGAGCGTCGCCCGGGCCGCGTGGAACGTCGCATCCCGCGGGTCGTACGTGCTCGAGAGCGCCGTCCACATGGTGAGGGCGGCCTGGCCGATGAGGTACAGCTCGCAGATGATCACGATGGCGAAGGGGAGCGGATCGCCGATGTTGCGCGGGTTGAGCAGGAAGCCGCCGTAGAGCAGCGCGCCCAGTCCGGCGAGCAGCACGATCGAGATGAGCGACGGCGACTGCAGCCGCGCCCGGCTCGTGACGGTGCGGGGGCTGGCCACGCGCGCCTGCTTGATCTGCAGACGCGTGAGGGCGGGGGGCCGGGTCTCGGG
>NZ_JAMRYM010000058.1:0-23835 GCF_023743255.1 Rathayibacter rubneri
GCGCAGCGCCCCGACGGCGTCCCGGATCGGCACCGCGAGGGCGAACGGTGCGAGGCGCACCGCGGTGACGCGGCGGAGGCGGGCGGGCCGGGGCCGGTAGCCCTCGAGCGCATCGGCGAGCTCGCCGATCGCTCCCCTGCCCCGGGCCGCGCGCCACTGGCGCGACTGCGCCACCACGACCGGGCCACGCACCGTGTCGAGAAGGCGCGGAACGGCGGCGAGCGCGAGCGCAGCCAGGGCGAGGAGCACCGCGAGGGTGCGCCCCTGCAGCGGCCCGATCCCCGCGACGGCGCCGGCGACCAGCGCGCCGAGGACCGCGCCTGCGACGACCGAGACGGCGGCCAGTGCCGCGGAGGATCGCGGCGGCAGGCACTGCCCGGCGAGCCAGGCGACGGTGGCGAGGACGCCGAGTGCGGCACCGGCTGCCGCGGCGAGCGCCCAGGAGGACCCGGTCACGAGGGCGGCCAGGAGCGCGGCGGCGCTGCCCGCCAGGATGACGACGGCACCCGAGACGGCCACGGGCCTGCGGAGGACGAGGCGTCGGGGCAGATCGGTCGCGAGCAGCACGGCCGTGGTGTGCGGCTCCCCCACCGCGGGGCCGCGGACCCGGCCCAGCAGGACCGCGGCGGGCAGGAGCAGCGCCGCCGCGACTCCGACGACCAGGGACGGATCGAGGGAGGCGAGGGCCGGTCCGGGGTCGCCGAGCAGCAGCAGGAGGGCCCGCAGCACCGGCAGCACCACGACGAGGAGGGTCAGAGCCGCGAGGTAGCCGGCGTAGGCGCGGCCACCGTGATCCGCAGCGGAGCGGGAGCGGTGCAGCACGCGGACGGCGCGGATCCGGGACCCGCTCATCCGGCGCCCAGTTCGAGCACCCGCGTCGCCAGCCCCTCGGTCATGACCGGGCTGTGAGTCGCGAGGAGCACCGCACGCCCGCGCGCGGCCTCGCGGAGCACCTCCACGGCGAGCGGCACGCGGTCGACGTCGAGCCGCTGCTCCGGCTCGTCGAGCAGCAGCACCTCGCTCGGACGCGCGAGGACGAGGGCGAGCGAGAAGAGCTGGGTCTGACCCGAGGAGAGCTCGTGCGGGAAGCGGCGGGCGAGCGGAGAGAGTCCGAGGGCGTCGAGACCCCCGGACGCTTCGGCACGGGCGTCGTCCAGCGATGTGCCCCAGGAGAGGGCGACCATGGCCAGGTGCTCCTCGAGGGTGAGGTCCCGCTCGACGGGCGGAGTGCCGAGCAGGGCGGCGACCCGGCGGCGGTGCTCACTGGAGCGCTCGTCCACCGGAGCGCCCGCGACCTCGACGGTGCCGGCGGTGGGGGGGGTGAGCCCGGCGATCACGCGGAGCAGGGTGGTCTTGCCGCTGCCGTTGGGGCCGGTGACCGCGACGACCTCCCCGGACTCGACCTGCAGCGAGAGCGGCGCCAGCAGCTCGGCCTCGGCCGTCCGCACGGCGACGTCGCGCACGCGGACGAGCGGAGCGCCGAGTGCCGCGGGTGCGGAGCGGCGACGACGGGCGAGCAACGGCATGCCCTCATCCTGTCGGCGCCCCGCGGCCTCCGCATCCGCCGGTCAGCGGAGTCCACATCCGTCGGTCATCGCGCCGTAACACGGCGCGGCTATCGTCGCCGCGGGGCGCACCCGGCGACCCGGAACAGGATCACCGTGCCCGACACCACTCCCCTCGACCGAGGCGCACCGCCGAGCGCCGAGCTGCACATCCACATCGAGGGCACGATCGAGCCCGAGCACATCGTCGAGATGGCGCGCCGCAACCGAGTCGCTCTGCCGACCGAGGACATCGACGCCCTGCGCGCCCGCTACGCGTTCACGGACCTGGGCTCGTTCCTCGAGCTGCACTACTCGAACCTGACGGTGCTGAAGACCGAGCGCGACTTCTTCGAGCTCGCCACCGGCTACCTCGACCGCGCGAAGCTCGCCAACGTGCGCCGCGCCGAGATCTTCTTCGACCCCCAGACGCACCTGGGCAACGGAGTCGCGCTCGAGACGGTCATGGGCGGACTGACCCGCGCGCTGGGGGCGAGCCTGGAGACGCACGGAATCTCGACCGACCTCATCATGTGCTTCCTGCGCGACCTCGGCGCGGAGGCGGCCGACGAGATGCTGACGGCGATCCTCCCCTACCGCGAGCACATCATCGGGGTCGGGCTCGACTCGAACGAGGTCGGCTTCGGACCGGAGCTGTTCGTCGACGTCTACGCGCGCGCCGCGGCCGAGGGGCTGCGCCTCGTCGCGCACGCCGGCGAGGAGGGCGGCCCCGAGACGGTGGCGGCGACGCTCGAGCTGCTGAAGGTGGAGCGGATCGACCACGGCATCCGCGCGATGGAGGACCCGGCGGTCGTGGCGATGCTCCGCGTGCAGAAGGTGCCGGTCACCGTGTGCCCGCTGTCGAACGTCGCTCTGCGGGCGGTCGACACGATGAAGGACCACCCGCTGCCCGAGATGCTGCGGCAGGGCCTCGTCGCGACGGTCTCGAGCGACGACCCGCCCTACTTCGGCGGCTACGTCGACGCCAACTACCGAGCGCTCGTCGAGGAGCTCGGCATGGACGACGCGCAGCTCGAGCAGCTCGCGCTGAACTCGTTCGACGCCGCGTTCATCGGCACCGGGGACCGCGACCGCTGGAAGGCGGAGGTCCGGGCGCACTTCGGGCACTGAGGCCTTCGACGAGAGGCCGCTCCGGCATTCGCCGACGTCATCGGCGTACCGGAGCGGCGGCTCGCCGACGCTCGCCGGGCTAGGAGTGGTCCGCGACGTCCGGCTCGGCTCGAGCGACGTCGGCCGCCTCCTCCTCGGGGCGAGGGGCGACGGTCTCGTCGTCCTCGAGCTCGGGGATGCTGGACTCGTCGGGCGCGGGGACGCGGGGCGGGACGGAGTGCTCGTCGGGTGCGGTCACGGTGATCCTTCGTTCGGGTTCGGGTGGCGGACGGTCAGCTCGCGACCGCGACCGGCTCGGGGAAGAGCGCCTCGAGCAGGTTCGCGACCCAGTCGATGAGGGCCCGGTCGTTCAGCGGCACGCCGTCGACGACGGGCATCGGGACGACGACGGCGTTCGCCTGCTGGAGGTACTTGGCGCTCGGGTACATGCGGCGCAGCCGGACCTGGATCGAGTCGGCGAGGTGCGCCGGAGCGACCCGCACGTTCGAGCCCATCGCGACGACGTCGCTGAGCCCGGCCTTCTGGGCGCGCATCCGCAGGCGCGACACCAGGATGAGGTTCTCGACCGCCTCGGGCAGCTCGCCGTAGCGATCGGTGAGCTCCTCGACGACCAGCTCGACGCTGCCCTCCTTCGCGGTGGGCGAGGACGCGGCCGACAGCTTCTGGTACGCCTCCAGGCGCAGCCGCTCGCTGTCGACGTACTCCTCCGGGATGCGGGCATCGACGGGCAGCTCGAGCCGCAGCTCGGTCTGGCCCTCGGCGACGTCGCCGCGGAACGTGTCGACGGCCTCGCCGATCATCCGCAGGTAGAGGTCGAAGCCGACGCCCTGGATGTGACCGGACTGCTCGCCGCCGAGCAGGTTGCCGGCCCCGCGGATCTCGAGGTCCTTCAGCGCGATCTGCATGCCGCCACCGAGATCGGTGTTGGCCGCGAGCGTCTGCAGCCGGTCGTGCGCCGTCTCGCTGAGCGGCGTCGTCTCGTCGTAGAGGAGGTAGGCGTAGGCGCGCTCGCGTCCGCGGCCCACGCGTCCGCGCAGCTGGTGGAGCTGCGAGAGCCCGTACTTGTCCGCGCGGTCGACGATGAGGGTGTTGGCGTTGGGGATGTCGAGGCCGGTCTCGACGATGGTGGTCGAGACGAGCACGTCGAACTTGCGCTCCCAGAAGTCGACGATGATGCGCTCGAGCTGCGCCTCGCTCAGCTTGCCGTGGGCGACGGCGATGCGCGCCTCCGGCACCAGCTCGGCGAGCTGCGAGGCGACGCGGTTGATCGTCGACACGCGGTTGTGCACGAAGAACACCTGGCCCTCGCGCAGCAGCTCGCGGCGGATCGCGGCGCCGACCTGCTTCTCGGAGTACGGCCCGACGAAGGTGAGGATCGGGTGCCGCTCCTCGGGTGGGGTCGCCAGCGTCGACATCTCGCGGATGCCGGTCACCGCCATCTCGAGCGTGCGCGGGATGGGCGTCGCGCTCATCGAGAGGATGTCGACGTTCTTCTTCAGCGCCTTCAGCTTCTCCTTGTGCTCGACGCCGAAGCGCTGCTCCTCGTCGATCACGAGGAGGCCCAGGTCCTTGAAGGCGATGTTGTCCGAGAGCAGGCGGTGCGTGGCGATGACCATGTCGACGGTGCCGTCGGCGAGGCCGTCGATCGTCTCCTTCGACTCCTTCGCGCTCTGGAAGCGGCTCAGGGCGCGCAGGTGCACGGGGAAGCCGGCGAAGCGCTCCTGGAAGGTCTCGAGGTGCTGGCGCACGAGCAGCGTCGTCGGGACGAGCATCGCGACCTGCTTGCCGTCCTGGATCGCCTTGAACGCGGCGCGGACGGCGATCTCGGTCT
The DNA here is from genome assembly GCF_023743255.1 of Rathayibacter rubneri. Taxonomy (NCBI): domain Bacteria; kingdom Bacillati; phylum Actinomycetota; class Actinomycetes; order Micrococcales; family Microbacteriaceae; genus Rathayibacter; species Rathayibacter rubneri. The sequence goes on from NZ_JAMRYM010000058.1 coordinate 4,507, forward strand.
TGCCGAAGCCGACGTCGCCCGAGAGCAGGCGGTCCATCGGGATCGGCCGCTCCATGTCGGCCTTCACCTCGTCGATGACGGTCAGCTGATCGGGCGTCTCGGCGAAGGGGAACGCCTCCTCGAGCTCGCGCTGCCAGGGGGTGTCCGGCGGGAAGGCGTGGCCGGGCGACGCCATGCGGGCGGAGTAGAGCTTCACGAGCTCCACCGCGATGTCGCGGACCGCGCGGCGCGCCTTGCTCTTGGCCTGCGCCCAGTCGCTGCCGCCCATCTTGCTCAGCGCGGGCGCCTCCCCGCCGACGTAGCGCGAGAGGAGGTCGAGCTGGTCGGTGGGCACCAGGAGCTTGTCGCCCGGGAAGCCGCGCTTGCTCGGCGCGTACTCGAGCACGAGGTACTCGCGCTTGGTCTTCACGGCATTGCGCCCGCCGCTGGAGACCTCGCGCTGCGAGAGCTCGACGAAGCGGCCGATGCCGTGCGTGGCGTGCACGACGTGATCGCCGGGGGTGAGCTGCAGCGGATCGACGACGTTCTTGCGCCGCGACGCGAGCTTCTTGACGGCGCGCGAGTCGTAGCCGACGGTGCGCCCGTAGAACTCGGTGTCGGTGAGCAGCGCGAGCTTCGCCTCGGGCACCTCGAAGCCGTGGTCGACGGACGCCTGCAGCACGTAGGCCAGCCCCGGCTCGACACGGTCAGGCAGGTCGGCCACGATGCGCGCGGCGAGCTCGTGCTCGGCGAGGACCTGATCGGTGCGCTCGACGGTGCCGGTGCCGGGCGCGGTGAGGACCACGGTCCAGCCGTCGGCGAGGCGCGAGCGGACGTGTGCGAGCGCGCCCTCGACGTTCGCCCCGAACCCCGGGACGGGCTCGCCCTCGACGCGGACGGCGAGGATCTCGTCGATCCCGAGGTCCTCGGGGAGCACCTCCGCCTCGCCCGCGGCCGGGCCCTGGCGGAAGGTGCTCATGGTCCACCACGGGTGGTCCGGGGCGGGGGCGCCGGGGGCGCTGAACTTGACGGAGTCGCGCAGGGCGCCGAGCGAGATGAACTCGCCCGAGGCGAGGTCGATCGGCGCCTCGGCTCCGGCCGTGGCGGCGCTCCACGCGGCCTGCAGGAACTCGCGGTTGGTCTCGGCGAGGCTGATGGCGCGCGTGGCGACGCGCTCGGGGGCGAGGACGGCGACCGCCGCTCCCTCGGGGAGGTAGTGCGAGATCGGCACGAGGCGCTCGAGCAGCGCCGGCGCGAGCGACTCCATGCCCTCGACCGGGATGCCCTCGGCGATCTTCGCCAGCATCCCCGACAGGCTCGGGAACTCGTGCAGCATCTCGCGGGCGCGCTGGCGGACGGCCGGCACGAGCAGCAGCTCGCGGCTGGGCGGCATCACGACCGAGTCGGACTCACCGGGGAGGGAGCGCTGATCGGCGACCGAGAAGGCGCGGATCGAGTCGACCTCGTCGCCGAAGAAGTCGACACGGCTGGGGTGCTCGGCGACCGCCGGGAAGACGTCGAGGATGCCCCCGCGGACCGCGAACTCGCCGCGGCGGGTGACCATGTCCACGCGCGCGTAAGCGAGGTCGACCAGCTCGGCGGCGATGCGGCCGAGGTCGTAGCCGCGACCGCCCTTCTCGAGGCGGATGGGGGCGATGTCGGCGAGGTTGTCGGCGACGGGCTGCAGGGCGGCGCGCACGGAGGCGACGACGACCAGCGGCTTCTCGGCGCTCCAGGTCTTCATGCGGCGGAGGGCGTCGAGGCGGCGCCCGACGATCTCGGCGCTCGGGCTCAGCCGCTCGTGCGGCAGCGTCTCCCACGCGGGGAACTCGACGACGTCGGCGCCGGGCAGCATGCAGCTGAGCGAGGCGCGGACGTTCTCGGAGTCGCGGCCGGTGGCGGTGACGACGAGGGCGGCCTGGGGGCGGCCCGCCTCGGCTCGGCGCTCGAGCAGGCCCGCGAGCAGGGGCACACGGAGTCCGTCGGTCAGGGAGAAGTCGGCATCGCGCACCGCGTACGCCAGTGCGTCGTCGAACGTGGAGGCGCGCGAAAGCGCCGAGATGATCTCGTTGAGTGGCACTGTGCGAGTTTACCGCCGACCTCCGACACGGAGCCGGCGACGGGGACGGCGAGACGCAGGAGGGCCGCGAGCGGCTCCCTCGCGCCACCGCTGGTCGAGCAGCCCCGCGGGGCGTCTCGAGACCCGCGCTTCCCAGCGGTCCGGCGGACGGGGATCTCGAGACGCCCGCACTTTGCTGGTCGAGTAGCCCCGCAGGGGCGTATCGAGACCCCGCGCTCCCCAGCAGTCCGGCGGACGGGGATCCCGATACGCCCGCTGCGCGGGCTACTCGATCAGCAAGGAGGAAGTGCCGCACTCCACGGTGCGGGCTGCTCGATCAGCCGGAGGGAGCGCCGCTCGATCAGTCGGAGGCGGGGCTAGGCGCTCGTGTGGAACTTGAGCTGGGCGGCGGCGAGGCCGGAGTCGGCGATCAGCTCGACGGCGTCGGCGGCGTCCTGAATCAGGATCGGCAGGGTCTCGCGCTCGGGGCCGGCGAAGTCCTTGAGGACGAAATCGGCGGCGGGCTGGCGCCCGGGCGGGCGGCCGATGCCCACGCGCACCCGGAGGAAGTCGGCTCCGTCGGTCGCGGCGAGGATGTCGCGGATGCCGTTGTGCCCCCCGTGACCGCCGCCCTGCTTCAGGCGCAGGGTGTCGAACGGGATGTCGAGCTCGTCGTGCACCACGATGAGGCGCTCGGGGGCGAGCGAGTAGAAGTCGAGCAGCTGCGAGGTCGGGCCGCCCGAGAGGTTCATGAAGCTGTTCGGCTTGCCGAGCACGAGCTTCGGGCCGCCGGGGCGAAGGAAGCCCTCGGCCACCGTCGCGTTCGCGCGCGTGTGCCGCCGGAACGAGCCGCCGATCCGCGTCGCGAGCTCGTCGAGCACCATCTGGCCCACGTTGTGCCGGTTGCGCGCGTACTGCGCGCCCGGGTTGCCGAGCCCGACGACGAGCCAGGTGTCGCCCATGGTGGTCCTCTTCTCGTGCCGATGGGGGCATGCCCCCCGGATGCGGAACGGGCCCGCTCGCTCTCGCGGCGGGCCCGTCCGGTGGTGCGGGTGGGGAGACTACTCGGCGGTCTCGGTGACGACGTCGCCCGAGGCGGGGGTCTCGTCGTCCTCGCCCAGGTCCTGCTCGACCTCGGCGGTGACGTTGACGACCAGCACGTCGGCCTCGGTGACGAGGGTCGCACCGTCGGGCAGCACGACGTCGCCGGCGGCGATCTGGGTGCCGGCCTCGAGGCCCTCGACCGAGATGACGATGTTCTGCGGGATCTTGGTCGCGTCGACCTCGAGCGAGAGGGTGTTGGCGTCGATCGACACGAGGGTGCCGGGAGCGGCCTCGCCCTCGACGTGCACGGGGATGTCGACCGAGACCTTCTCGCCGAGCTGGATGACCACGAGGTCGATGTGCTCGATGATCTGGCGCACCGGGTCGCGCTGGATGTCCTTGACCAGGGTGGTCTGGGGGGTGCCGTCGATGTCGAGCTCGAGGATCGCGTTCGCCTTGCGGGTCAGCAGCAGGACCTGGTGGCCCGGCAGCGTGACGTGCTGGGGCTCGGTGCCGTGGCCGTAGAGGACCGCGGGGATCTTGTCCTGGGCGCGGATCTTGCGCGCCGCTCCCTTGCCGAACGAGGTGCGGAGCTCCGCGACGACCTTGTTGGTGAGTTCAGCCATGATGTTCTCCTTGGGCGGCGCGCACGCCACCGGATCGGGTCGTGGCCGGGGCCACGGACGGGGTTTCGACTCGAACGCATGTCAGCGTGAGGAAAAGTCCGCGGCGCCCCTCTCGGGGCCTCGCCTGCTTCCACCGCGTCGATCACGGATGCGTGGTGCATCCCTCGCCGAAGTTCAGCTGCCCACCTTACCGGCCGTTCCGCTCCTCCGCCACCCGCGGAGCCCTGCCGGGATTCTCAAGCAGGTCTGTCAAGCCAGCGGGGGTGGTCTGGCTCGCCTGTTCTTCCTTCTCTCCCAGGGTTTCTTGCCTGGAAGGCACGTAGTGCCGAGCAGGGTCGGAGGCGGGAGCGCAACCCGGAGGGCGGCGGAGGAGAGGTTGTCGACGCGATGTGAGGGAGCGCAGCGACCGCGTGCCGAGAACCTCGGAGGAGCCGGCCGCGCAGCGGCTTGCGTGGACGCTGCAGGCCCGTACGCTGCCGAAGGCTTCCAGGCAAAGAATGCGCACAGCGCTCAGCACCGCCGCCGGTCGGAGGTCGGCGTCCGCTCGGGTCCGTGAACCGCGACGGTCATCGCGGCAGAACCCTTCGCCGCAGCGAGTCGACATCGCCGGGAATGATCACGCGCTCAACCCGGTTGTCGAGATACCCCCTGGGGGTATACCGTCCGGGGAAGTCGGTTCAGGCCGGAAGGAGTCACGATGGTCGAGCAAGAGGGTCATTCCTGCGGGCACGGTGAGCATCACGGTGCGATGTCGATGCCGTCGCAGTCCGAGCACGACGGTCGCACGATGGCTAGTGATCACGGTTCGTCTCACGATCAGCCCGTGAGTACCGCTCCGGACGGTCACGCCGGTCACCCGGTCAGCAGCGAGCACGGGGACCCTGCCGGTCACCCGGGCCACGGCGAGCACAACAGCCACGCGGGCCACGACCACAGCGGGCATGCCGGTCACGGGGATCACGTGGGCCAGTTCCGGCGTCTGTTCTGGATCATGCTGGTGTTCGCGGTGCCGGTGGTCGCGTTCAGTGGCATGTTCTCGATGATCTTGGGCTACTCCCTCCCTGACGTTCCGGGCGTTGAGTGGATCTCGCCCATCCTCGGGACGGTGATGTACGTGTGGGGCGGTCGACCGTTCCTGCAAGGGGCGGTGTCGGAGCTGCGCTCCAAGACGCCGGGGATGATGCTGCTGATCGCGTTGGCGATCACGGTCGCGTTCATCGCGTCCTGGGGTGCTAGCGCGAGGCTGCTGGATCACGAGCTCGATTTCTGGTGGGAGCTCGCGCTGCTGATCGTGATCATGCTGCTCGGGCACTGGATCGAGATGCGCTCCCTCGCGCAGACGTCCTCCGCGCTGGACTCTCTCGCGGCACTGCTGCCGGATGAGGCGGAACGAGTGCGCGACGGCGAGGTGGAGAAGGTGTCTCCCGCGGACCTGGTGCAGGGCGACGTCGTGATCGTGCGTCCCGGCGGCCGAGTGCCGGCGGACGGCCGGGTGACCGAGGGCACCGCGGACGTGGACGAATCGATGATCACCGGGGAGTCCCGCGCTGTCAGCCGTGGTCCGGGATCGATGGTCGTGGCGGGCACGGTCGCCACGGACACCGCGCTGCGAGTCGAGGTGACAGCGGTCGGCGACGACACTGCTCTCGCCGGAATCCAGCGCCTGGTCACCGAAGCGCAGAACTCGTCCTCCCGCGCGCAGCGCATCGCGGACGTCGCGGCGGCCTGGCTGTTCTGGTTCGCGTTGGGGTCCGGGGTGATCACCGCGATCGTGTGGTCGCTGCTGGGCAGCCCGGACGATGCGGTGATCCGCACGATCACCGTTCTGGTGATCGCGTGCCCGCACGCGCTGGGCCTGGCGATCCCGCTGGTGGTGTCCATCGCGACCGAGCGCGCCGCGAAGGGCGGCGTCCTGGTCAAGGACCGTCTCGCGTTGGAGAGCATGCGCACCGTCGACACGGTCCTGTTCGACAAGACGGGCACCCTCACCAAGGGCGAGCCGATCCTCTCGGCAGTGCACGTCTCCGGGGATCTGTCGGAGGAGCAGCTGCTCGCGATCGCCGCGGCGGTCGAGGCGGACAGCGAGCATCCCCTCGCTCGCGCTATCGTCACCGCCGCTGCGTCGCGGGGTGTCACGGTGGCGAAGACGACCGGCTTCGAGGCTTCGACAGCGGTCGGTGTCACAGCGAGCGTCGAGGGCGTGAAGGTGAGCGTGGGCGGTCCGTCGATGCTCCGCGCGCACGACGCGGTGCCGCTCGAGCAGACGCGGGCGTGGGAGGCGGAAGGGATGATCATCCTGCACGTGCTCCGTGACGGCCGGGTCATCGGGGCTCTCGGGCTCGCGGATGAGGTGCGGGAGGAGTCTCGGCAGGCGGTCGACGCGCTGCACGCGATCGGCGTGCAGGTGGTCATGATCACCGGTGACGCCGAAGCCGTCGCCCGCACCGTCGGGGACGAGCTCGGCATCGACCGGGTGTTCGCCGGCGTGAAGCCCGAGGACAAGGCCGCGAAGGTCATCGAGCTGCAGAAGGAGGGTCGCCGCGTCGCGATGGTCGGGGACGGCGTCAACGACGCGCCCGCTCTCGCGCAGGCCGATGTCGGTATCGCGATCGGTGCCGGCACGGACGTCGCGATCGCGTCCGCCGGGGTGATCCTCGCGTCGGATGATCCCCGGTCGGTGCTGTCCGTGATCGAGCTGGCCCGGGCGAGCTTCCGGAAGATGAAGCAGAACCTGTGGTGGGCGGCCGGCTACAACCTGCTCTCCGTCCCGCTGGCCGCGGGAGTGCTCGCCCCGATCGGGTTCGTGCTGCCCATGTCGGTGGGTGCGCTGCTGATGTCCGCGTCCACGGTCGTCGTCGCCGTGAACGCGCAACTGCTGCGCCGCCTGGACCTGTCCCCGCAGGCCAGCACCCGCGCCGCGCGCGAGCGCGGCAGCAGCCCGGCCCCTCACGAGGAGGGCCGCAGCACCGTCCAGGTGCGTCCGTAGTCGCCGCTGGCGACCACTCCGCGCTCGTCGGCGGCAAGAACCCACATTCCTTCGCCGTCGACGAGCGCGAACGCCTCTGAGTCCAGCGGTGTGGTGCGCGGCTCAGCCGGGACCGACGCCCAGATCGCTCATGAAGTTCTCCGGATCCGTGGGGCTCGCGTCGACGCGTGTCTCGAAGTGGAGGTGACAGCCGGAGGATGCTCCGGTGGAGCCCACGAGCGCGGTGAGGTCGCCGGCGGCGACCGTGTCGTCCACGTTCACGAGCAGGTCGCTGTTGTGCGCGTACCCGGTTCGGATGCCGTCGCTGCTCTCCAGCAGGATCCAGTTGCCGTAGCTTCCGGCGTAGTCGGCCTCCTCGACGGTGCCGCCGGTCGCTGCGACCACGGGTGTTCCGCAGGGGGCGGCGAGGTCGGTGCCCTTGTGGACCGCGCTCACTCCCGAGAACGGAGCATTCGGGCGAGGACCGGAGGTGCTCGACATGCGCCCCGCGACCGGCACCCGCCAGGCGGCTGCCGCGACACCGCTGTCCTCGATGGACACAGCGGAGTCTTCTGATGCGTCGTCCACGAGTTCCGTGGCGACGGCGGCGGTCACCAGCACCTCGGGTTCGGCTTCCGCGCCGAACGCGTCCCGGGTGACGGTGAGCTGCACCGCGCCGGCCGCGACGAACGTCTGCGGCTGCACCTCACTGACGGCCGACGTCGCGGTCGTGGTCGGGGTGCCCTCCACGGCGAACGCGGGCATGGAGGAGGTCACCGCGATCATCGTGACGAGGGTCATCGCGGACATCCCGGCCAGGCGCGGCCGCATCGTGGCTGTGCCCGGCGGGACCGATCGCGGGCGGGCCGCGGCGCGGGCGGCCTGCCGCAACGCGTGAGCGTCCGCCCGCGACGGCGCCGTGTACGTCTCGCGGCCGCCGCGCGTCAGCGCAGCCTGCCGCGGGGACATCTCGCGGGTGCGGGTCCGTGTGCGGTGCAGGTCCCGGCGGCGCGGGTCACTCGTCGACGCGGCGTTCACCGGCCAGCTGCCGACCGAAGCGGACGGGGTGAAGAAGGGTGTGGTGCATGGGAACATTTCTGGTTCGAGCGCCCTCGATGGGCGCGAAGAAGGAGAGGGGTGGGGATCGCCAGGTACGGCGACCCCCGCCGGGGCGCGGCGGTAGCGCGCGCCCGGACGCGACGCAGCAGCGCTGCGCCGGCCCAGGAGGAGGGGAAGGAGATGGGGCGTCAGAGAGGGCGGGTCAGCGGGACGCGAGGAGGTCCTGCATGGTCGCGATCTCCTCCGTCTGCGTCTGCACGATGGTGTTCGCCATCTCGATCGCGTCCGTGTTCTGGCCTTCATCGACCTCGGTCTGCGCCATCTCCACAGCACCCTCGTGGTGCATCATCATCTGCTCGAGGAACAGCTTCTCCGCCTCAGGGCCGGTCGCGTTCTCCAGCGCGGACATGTCCTCGTCGGACATCATCCCGTCCATGCTGTGATCCATGCCCGACATCGAGTCCTCAGCACTCCATGCGGTGATCCACTCCTCGAGCTGAGAGATCTCCGGGCCCTGAGCTTCCTTGATCTGCGTCGCGAGGCCGGTCACGTCCGTGCTGATGCCGTCCTTCGCGAGGATCATGTCGGCCATCTCCACCGCCTGCTCGTGGTGGGGCTTCATCATCTGCGCGAACATCACGTCCTGATCGTCGAAGTCCGCCGCCGCCGCAGCAGTCGAAGACGGGGAAGCCGATGCGGACGAGGAGGAGCTGCTGTCGCCCATCCCCTCCATGCCGCTCATCCCGGAGGAGCTGTCCGAGCAGGCGGACAGAGTGATCGCGATCGCCAGAGCAAGAGGCGAGGCGAGCAGAGTGCGCTTGGTGTTCATGAGTCGTCGTATCCATTCAGTAGGTTGCAGAGATCGCCGGAACCGCGCCCTGCGGGCGCAGCGATGAGGTCGCAGCGGACGCTGCGACGGCAGGGCGGATCAGGTGCGACTGATCGACAACACCGTCAACGACGGCAGATACACGTGGAACTTCGCGCGCGGCACCAGGCGCAGCAGGCGCGGACCGGCGTCCAGCACGCGCGCGAACATCGCCGGAACCCGGGCCAGGAGGATCAGGGACGCGAGGAAGAAGACGATGACGCAGGTCGCGGCCATCAGAGCGCACCCCATCGCGCAACTGTCATCGCACGGCACCATCGGCACGACCGCGCCGTGCTCGGCGCCGGCCGCGAGTGCCATTCCGCCGGTCAAGGCGGCCACCGTGTCGGCGTGACCGGACTCCGCGTGCGTGTGTCCCGCAGACAGGGAGGCGTCGGAGTGGCTGCCCATCGTGGAGTGCATCGCGAACACGCCCAGCAGCAGAGCCGCCAACGTCAGGACCACGACAACCGCGCGCGTCAGCGGCGTGGACAGTTCGGAAACGACGCTGTCGCTCATGATCCAGACCTCCGAAACCGCACACCACTCCTCCGCGGGCATCAAAGAGGACAACCGGGCATACCCCCCTAGAGTATGCAGAATGCAGCCGGAGCGGCTGGAAACCCCCTCCACACCCGTCCCGACCCAGACCGGCAGCGGACGAGCTGCATCGGCACCCAGGGGACGAGGACGCCGTGACCGAGCAGACGACCGAGCACGACGACAGCGCCGGAACCCACGGTTACATCTCGGACGAGGACCAGTACCTCCGCCGACTGCGCCGCATCGAGGGACAGGCCGCGGACCGCAGAACATGGTCGAGGACGAGCCCCACCTGACCAGGTGGCCCGGATCCTCAGCAGTACGGCCGCAGGCACCGTTCTCTGGCGGTCTGCGTGCTCGTTCGCCTCGGTCTGCGCGGGGATGGAGAGCAGCGCGCTGCCTCGGGCCTTCACGCGACGGAGCGCGCAACGGATCGTCGCTCTCGCTGAAGCCGCCCGCCGCGCGGATGCTCTCCCAGCGATCTTCTCGCCTCGTTGAACGTCCGCGACTGCTGTGTCGTGTCCTCGGTGGGACCACCTCGGCCCCCGCACTACAGGAGGCATCATGCTCAAGCGAATCGCGACCACTGTGACGACTGCGGCGTTCGCCGCCGTCCTTCTCGCCGGATGCTCGACGGCCGCCGGCTCGGCCGCCTTGTCGGAAGCGCCGGCCGACAGCCCCTCCGCCACCGCGATGGCCTCCGCCACCGCGACCGCCTCCGCTGAGACGGCGGCTCTCACGACGGCGTCCTCGCCGCTGGGCGAGATCATCACGGACGAGGCCGGCTACACCGTCTACACGTTCACGAAGGACACGCAGAACTCGGGCAGCAGCAGCTGCTACGACGAGTGCGCCACGACCTGGCCGGCCGTGTCGGCGTCCAGCACGACCGCCGCGGACGGGATCACCGGAGAGGTCGGCTCGATCACGCGCACCGACGGGACGACCCAGCTGACCGTCGACGGATGGCCGGTCTACCGGTTCGCGAAGGACACCGCGCCGGGCCAGGTCAACGGGCAGGGTGTCAAGGACGCCTGGTACGTCCTGCTCCCTGACGGCACGATGAACAAGGAAGCCGCGGCCATGAGCACCGCCACCCCGGCGTCCTGATGCGACGGCGACCCGTCCCCGCGCAGCGAAGCGCATCGCCCGGACGGGTCGCCGGTTCTCGACAGGCAAGGACGGAAGGGATGACCGGCAGTGATCGCAGCAACCGTGATGAGGGAGCGCGCCGTGGCGCTCCGAGGCGGTGAGCGTTGTGCCCCGCCCCGTCGATGAGCTCCTGGCGGTGCTGTACGAGAGTCACGGCCCGGCGTTGCGGCGCTTCGTGCAGAACCTCACTCGGAACGCGGCGCTGACGGAGGACGTCGTGCAGGAGACGATGGTCCGGGCCTGGCAGCGCCCGCAGGTCCTCGAACGCGACGCCGACGCCGCTCGCGCGTGGCTGTTCACCGTCGCCCGCAACCTCGTCATCGACGACGCCCGCTCCGCTCGGAGCCGACGGGAAGTCCCGGCGAAGGACGAGGACGGCGGCGGCGCCGTCCCCGATCGCACCGACGCGGTCCTGGACAGCATCCTCGTCGCCGACGCTCTCGCATCGCTGTCGGTGGAGCATCGTCAGATCGTGGTGGACGCGTACTTCCTCGGACACACCGTCCCCGAGATCGCCCGCCGGCACTCCATCCCCGAGGGAACAGCGAAATCTCGATTGCACTACGGACTGCGCGGACTGCGACTGGCTCTGCAGGAAAGGGGCGTCACCCGATGAACGACCACCACGGAAGCTCTGCGACGGAGGACGAGTACCGCGACTGGGACGCGTCCTACGTCCTCGGCGCTCTCCCCGCGGATCAGCGACTCGAGTACGAGCAGCACCTCAGCGGCTGCGCGGCGTGCCGCGCGGCCGTGGCAGAGCTGGCAGGACTGCCCGGCATCGTCGGTCGCCTCTCCGTCGAGGACGCTCTCGCCATCAGCGCATCGGACGACGGCGACGACGCGCCGCCCTCCCTGGTGACGCTGCCCGCCATCGCTCACCGTGTCCGGACGCGCCGACGTCGGCGCCGGCTGGTGACGTCCCTCGCCGTCGCGGCCGCCGTCACCGCCTCCGTCTTCGGAGGCGTCGCTCTCGGCACGGGCATCGCGGGCGCTCCCGTGGCGAGCGAGGCGACCCTCGAACCGATGGACCCGATCGCGGCCGATCCCGCTCTCGCTGCGGACATCCAGGTCGAGGGGAAGCCGTGGGGCACCCGGCTGGAGTGGAGCTGCACCTACAGTGGTGATGCGCCCGCCGACGCGGAGTACGAACTCGTGATCACCCGCACAGACGGCAGCACGATCACCGTCGCCACCTGGACGGCGGCCGGGCAGCGCGCCGTCGACCTGGCGGCATCCACGGGCATCGCCCGGTCGGAGATCACCGGCGTCGACATCAGGGTCCGCGGCACGAACACCCCCCTCGTCCGCACCGACACCTGAGACACCATCCACCCTCAGAAGACGCCGACACTGCCCGCTGTGCCGCGGACACCGGACAGGAGCAGACCATGAGCACCGAAGCCACGCCGCTGCACATCACCCGCGAGGGCCCGAGACGCTTCATCGGCCGCAACGCGCGAGGAGCCGAGGTCCGCATCGGCGGGTCGGACGCCGACGGCGTGTTCTCGCCCGGCGAGCTGCTGCACCTCGCCCTCGCCGCCTGCGGCATGCTCTCCTCGGACCACCTCCTCGCCAGCCGGCTCGGAGCCGACTTCGAAGCGACCACCGACATCACCGCGACCAAGCCCGAGAACGAGGACCGCTACGACTCGATCACCGCCGTGATCCGCGCCGACCTCTCGGCGCTCGATCCCGAGCGGATCGCCTCACTGTCCGAGCGCACCCACCGGGCGGTCGACCGCCAGTGCACCGTCGGCCACACGCTCGAGCACGGCGCGGCGTACACCGTCGACGTCGTGGACGACCAGGCCGTTCCCGTCAGCGGTCCGAGGACGGGGACCGTCTGAGATCAGCGCCTCATCGGTCGCGACGACCGGTGCCGACCGAGCCGCGGACGTCTGCCTTCATGCCGTCAGTCTGCGACTCGCCGACCGGACCCGAGACGATTCGCGAGGCGGAGCGCGTTCACGGAGCGGAGGTGCTGGCCGGCGCGGTGACGTCCGTTGGCCGGTGAGGGGTGCGGTGCCGCGAGGACGGGGACTACACGGGGATCGTCGTGCAGGGTCAGGTAGCGCATGACCCCGTCGAGCGCCACGGTCCCGTAGGTGACGACGGCTTCGAGCGCGGGCAGCAGCTCCAGCAGCTCACCGAGCGCGAGCCGGCCCTGCTCGATGTCCACGGGGCGGACGCGGCCAGCGATCTCCCACGGGATGAGGTTCCATCGGAGGTAGTGGTCGCGGGAGAGTCCGGACTCGATGCGGGCCGCCCGGAACGCGGCGGCGGTGGGCCCGAGGTTGTCTTCACTGCAGACGGCAGCGGATCCCGCGGCGATCGTCCGAGGGCCGGGTGACTGCATCAGCACCAGGACGCGACTGGCGGTGCCGCCGGAGCGGGGATCGAAGCCCGGAACGAAGCGTCCGGTCGCGTCCGCGGTACTCCGCCACGTCTCGGCGAGGGCGTTCAGGGTTCGGACATCCACGATGGTCGTCGATCCCGGTCAGGCCGGTCGCGGTGGTGCGAGCAGGGTGCCGCGGATCACGGAACCGTGGAAGGTGCGGGCGGCGACGAGGATCCACGCGGCAACCAGGCCGACGTAGTAGAGCACGGCGAGGCCGGCGACGACCGTGAGACCGGAGTGCAGGGCGAGGCCGTTCAGTCCGGTGACGCAGGTGCCGACGGGGAACGTGAACGACCACCATGTCAGACTGAACGGCAGGTGCTCCTTCGCGGTGCGGAGGGTGATCGCGAGGGCGATGACGGTCCAGAGCAGTGCGAAGCCGAGCATCGCGAAGCCGTACACCAGAGCCACGACCAGCAGCGCACGCGCCGTGCCGGCGTCCACGACGGTGGGCGCGTTCGAGGCGAGCAGATTCACAGCGGTGATCGACTGTCCGACCGGACCGAGGACGATCCACAGCGTCGGCACCATCCCCGCCGCTCCGACCTTGTGCTGCGCGAGCCGGTTCCAGATCAGGGTGATCACCACCAGCGACGCGATAAGGCTGAGGCCGAAGAAGCCGTAGCAGGACCACAGGAGCGTCTCCCGCGCTTGCCCGGCGGGCGCGTACGGCAGCAGCAATGCGCCGGTGGAAGCGGACACCATCGGTGGAACGATCGGCATCAGCCAGCCGCCGAACGCCGAATCGGGCTTGTTCTCGTGCCGGGTGAACGCGAGGTAGGGCACCAGGACCGCCGTCGCCAGCCCGCCGAGAGTCCCCGCACCCCAGAGCACCCAGTCGATGGTGACAGCGGTGGGCAGGCCGATCCAGTCCTTGCCGAGGAGGAGGGTTCCCGCGCCGACGGTGAGAAACGCCATGGGCGGCGCGCCGTAGAAGTGCGAGAGCACCGGATTCAGGTGGTGCCTCGCCGCTGTACCGCGGTACCGGACCCAGTGCAGCCCGGTCGCGACCGTCAGCGCGACGAGCAGCAGCGCGGCGATCGCCCAGACGACGGTGGCCCCGGTCCGCAGTCCGGGGAACTGGAGTGGCAGGGACGCGGCGGCGACCGCGACGATGCCGGTGCCCATGATCGACGCGAACCAGTTCGGCGTCAGGTTCGACACGATCAGTCCCGGATGCTCCAACTCCCGGAACAAGCGCCTCGACCGCGGAGGATGCCCGATCGAGGAGGATGCGCGGGCGGGCGAGAAAGTTGTCATGACTCCAGCCTGAGCATCGCCGTCACCAGCCGATACAGCGATCGTGTTGGCGGGGCACAATGAGTGCTTGTGGCGACGCGGCGATTGACGGACCGGATCCTGGATCTCGACACGCTGGAGGTGCTCGAACGCATCGCCGAGGCGGGCTCGCTCTCCCGCGCCGCCGAAGACCTCGGCGTCACCCAGCAGGCCGTCTCGGCGCGTCTACGGGTCGCGGAGCGCGCCATCGGGCAGCCGCTCGTGCGCCGCTCTCCGACCGGGTCCCTGATGACCGACGCGGGTCGGCTCGTGCTCGAGCTGGCCGGCCCGGTCCTCGAGGCGTCCCGCCGCCTCGAGGCGGGCGCGGCAGCACTGCGACAGCCGACCGGCTCACTGGTTCTCGCGGCGTCGCAGACGATCGCCGAACTGCTGCTCCCACGCTGGCTCCTCGAATTCCGACAGCGCACACCCGAGGTGAGTGTGCAGCTGATCGCCGGCAATTCAGCCACGGTCACAGAGCTCGTGCGATCCGGTGCGGCGCAGCTCGGATTCGTCGAGACTCCAGCGTCCACGGCCCCGCTCTCCTCTCACGTGGTGACGGAGGACGAACTCGCTGTCGTCGTAGCACCGGACCACCCCTGGGCACGCGCGGCGAGTATCAGCGCCGAGGACTTGGCCGGGACCGCACTGCTGACACGAGAGGAAGGCTCCGGCACCCGGACGACCCTCGAAGCATGGCTCCACGACGCCGGGCTCGCACTCACGACTCCGGCCGCGATCCTTGAGACGACGGCGATCATCCGAGCGAACGCCCGCGCCGGCATCGCGCCCGCAGTCATGAGCATCCTCACCGTCGAAACAGATCTCGCCGCGCGCTCGCTGGTGCGAGTGCCCCTCCGCGGACCAGCACTCGTGCGACCTCTCCGCGCCATCTGGTCCGATCGCCTCGGGTCGTCCGCGGCGGCGTTCCTGGAGATCGCGCACGAGATGCGCTGACCGGTGCAGGGCTCGTCGCAACGCCGATCACGCCAGCGGCCGTGTCTGCTCGAGCTACAGCGATCTGGTCAATCTGCACGCGGCGGCACGGACGTCAGTTCGCGGTGATGGCGAAGAGCCCGCCGATGCCGACGGTGTAGAGCGCGAGCACGATCAACGAGTCGATTCCCATTCCGGCGATGCGGCGGGTGGGTCGGAAGATCAGTCCGACGATGTAGACGAGGGTGAGCAGGGCGGCGAGAGCGGTGAGGTAGATGTCGGACGAGTTCGCCTGCGGGAGGACTGCGGTGCCGGAGAGGACGGTGGCGACGAGGAACAGGACGGGGAGGAAGGCGTTGCCGCCGAAGATGTCGCTGATGGCGAGGTTGTCGTCGCCCTGCTTGATGGCTTGCAGCCCGGTCGAGATCTCGGGGAGGGAGGTGGCGAGAGCGAGCACGGTGGCTCCGAACAGCACCCCTGAGAGACCGAGCTGCGAGGATGCCGCGTCACCGGCGCGCTCGAGCACGACACCGGCGAGGAGGGTCGCCGCGGCGGAGATTGTGAACACGATGGTCGCCTTGCGTGTGCTCATCGGGTGCGTCTTCTTCTTCGAGGGGGATGCTGTCGCGTCGGGCGCCCGCCCGTCCTCGTGCCAGGGGAGGTGCTTGCCGGAGCGTTGCACGAGCAGCAGCCCCACGACCCAGAGGCCGGCGATGAGGACGACGTCCGGGGTCAGGCGCAGCACTTCCAGTCCGGAGGGCAGCTGACTGCCGGCGATGACGACGGCGAGCACCGCGACGACCACGAGCCCCTCGAGCACGAGTGTGAGGGACGCGGCACGGTAGGTGAGCGGCTTCGCACCCTTTCCGCGCTTGCCGAACAGGTCGAGGACGACGAGGACCACGGTCTGCAGTGCGATGCCGCCGAGGATGTTGCCGACCGCGACGTCCAGGTTCCCGGAGAGCGCGGCGGACACGGTGATCGCGATCTCCGGCAGGTTCGTCGCGACGGCGAGAACGATCAGACCGCCCAGCGCACTCCCCAGGTGCAGACGCGCGTCCAGAACGTCCGTGGCCTTCGACAACTGGATGCCGGCGATCCACACCACTGCGGCGGCGGCGAGAAAGATGACGACGAGAACAACGAAGGGCAGACCATCCACGCAGTGAGTGAACCGCGCCGACGACGATTCGAGACCCCCTTGCGCCTGAGCTGCTTCTCACCGTCTCGCGCGTGGTGGTCTCCGTGGTGATCGGTTCGACCGCGTGCCATCCTCGACGACACCCTGATCGTCGGGTCGAGCGTGATCCCGCCGTTCGTTCCCGAGGCGCGCTTGGTCAGTAGCAGCCGATTCGGGTACGCCGCAGCGTCCGCGCGTGTACGCGCGGGCAGCTGGCGGGGACCAGACCCGGGAGGAAGGTACCGGTGCCGCCCGCAGTGCCTCTGCGACACTCCGCTGGCTCCAGCGGACGGCGACCTGACTGCAGGTGCGGGCGGGGCGGCGCGGGGTGCACACTGAAATCGACGCAGTGCGTTCCGGCGGTGGGGCTCGCCGGACCCGACCTCGACGACGTCGACAACAGTCCCTCTCTCTGTCAGTGGTGTGCGCGGAGACAGGAGCAGCTGTGATCCGTACGGCGTCACTGTTCTCCGTCCGAGCGCACGAGGATCGGAAAGGTGCGCGTGATGGCTGAGGACGCGATCGTGGTCGGGGTGCAGGCGGATCAGCCGGAAGCGGTGGTTCAGGAAGCGCTGCGCTTCGCCGTGCGTTTCGGGGGGCGGTTGGAGTTCGTGCAGGTGGACACGGGCCGGTACGTCATCGATGGGCAGTTCGGGGAGGATCCGCTGGTCGAGCGGTCGATGCCGTTGGATTCGGATGCCGCCGACAGCAGCGAGGATCCGTTCGATCCTGCGATCCTCGAGCGGCTTGACCGGATCGTCGGTGACCGTGTCCCGTGGCAGACGCATCAGATGGCCGGTGACGTTGCACACGCTCTGGCGACGCTCGCGGACCGTGTCGATGCGGTCGTGATCATTGTCGGCACGAAGGAGCCGTCTCTGCGTCGCACCGTGCAGGAGGTCTTCTCCGGCGCCGTCGGCGCCCGTCTCGCTCACCGTCAGCACCGGCCGGTCCTCATGATCCCCCTCTCCCCGGTCGATGATTCGGAGCCGCTGCCCTGGTCCTGACCGAGGTGCGGGCGTAGGCTGACGGCAGTGGTGATGGATCCCGCCCGAGCGTGAGCTCGAACTGCCGCCGAGGCTGATGGTTCCTACCTTCTCGATCAGAGACCAGGTAGGTGACCCATGCCCGCGCATCCCCCGCTCGTCCTCGTGCGCCACGGTGAGAGCACCGGCAACGCCGACGGTCTCTTCTGCGGCGTCCTCGACGTCCCCCTCACCGACCTCGGACGTGACGAAGCGCGACAGGCCGCGACGCTACTGAGGGACGCATCGATCGACCCCGATCTGATCCTCACGTCGACCCTGCAACGCTCCACCGAATCGGCCCGGATCATCGCCGGCGCCCTTCCAGGGCGGCCGCGGATCGTCGCGGCCCAGTGGCGGCTGAACGAGCGCAACTACGGAGCACTCACCGGCCTGTCGAAAAGCGCCGTCAGAGCCCAGTACGGGGCCGACGCCTTCCTGGAGTGGCGCCGGTCGATGGACGTCCGCCCGCCTGCTCTGTCCGCGGCCGCCTTCGCGCAGCTGCACAGGTCCGCGGCGTTCCGTGGGCAGCCGGCCGAGGCGATGACGGAGACGGAGTCGTTGCGCGACGTCGTCCACCGTCTGCAGCCGCTCCTCGAGGAGCGCATCCTGCCCGCCCTCGAGGAGGGCGAGACGGTGCTCATCGTCGGGCACGGCAACTCCCTGCGCGCGCTGCGCGCCCTTCTCGAGGACCTCGGCGATGCCGCGGTCCGCGATCTGAACATCCCGACCGGTCAGCCGTACCTGTACGACACCGGGCCGTCCGGGACACCGATCTCGAGGAGCGGACGCTACCTCGACCCCGCAAGAGCCGACCGGGCGGCGATCACGCTCGCCCACGAAGGAGGAACCTGATGAACGCCTACATCAGCCACACCCGCACCAGCATCCACGGATCGGGCGAGTACGTCACCCACCCCGCCGGACACCCGCTGGTCATCACCGACGTCGCCGCACGGCAGATCCTCGACTCCCGCGGCTTCCCGACCGTCGCCGTCACCCTGCGTCTGGACGACGACACCGTCCTGGACGCCTCCGCCCCCGCGGGCGCCTCGACCGGCGCGTTCGAAGCGGTCGAGCTGCGCGACGGCGGCCCCGCGTTCGGCGGACGCGGAGTCCGCTCCGCTGTCGCGGCCGTCGACGGCGAGATCCGCGCCCTCCTGCTCGAGCACTCCTGGACCTCGCTTCGCGAGATCGACGAAGCGCTGCGAGCACTGGATGGAACCGCGAACCTCGCCCGCCTCGGCGCGAACTCCGTCGTCGCCGTCTCCATCGCGGCCGCCCGCGCCTTCGCAGCGCGCACCGGCCTGCCCCTGCACCGGTGGATCGCCGATCACACCGGGGCGACCGCCTCCCTGCCCGTCCCGCACTTCAACGTCATCAACGGCGGCGCGCACGCCGCGAACGGCCTCGACTTCCAAGAGTTCATGATCGCCCCCGTCTCCGCCGGCACCGAGGAGGAGGCCGTGCAGATCGGCGCCGAGATCTATCACGCCCTCGCCGCCCGCGTCCGCACCGCCTACGGCACCGCCGGGCTCGGCGACGAGGGCGGCTTCGCGCCCCCCATCGACCGGCCCGAAGACGCCCTGGACCTCCTCGTCGCAGCGATCACCGACGCCGGATACCAGCCCGGCACCGGTGACATCGCGATCGCGATGGATCCCGCCGCGAACGGCTTCTTCCACGGCGACGGCCACTACACCGTCGCCGGCACCGACCTCGACCGCGACGCACTCGCCCGCTACTACGAGAAGCTGATCGCCGACTACCCGATCCGCAGCATCGAGGACGGCTTCGCCGAGGACGACCACGAGGGCTGGGCCCTCCTCGCCCACACCATCAGCGACCGGGTGCAGCTCGTGGGAGATGACCTCTACGTCACCGACGCCGACCGCATCCGCGACGGAGCCCGCAACGGCTACTCCAACGCCGCACTCATCAAGCCCAACCAGATCGGCACCATCACCGGCACCCTCGACGCGATCGCGGCCGCCCACGACGCCGGCATGCGCTGCATGGTCTCCCACCGCTCCGGCGAAACCCTCGACACCTTCATCGCCGACCTCTCGGTGGGAACCGGAGTCGGGCAGATCAAATCCGGCGCCCCCGCGCGCGGCGAGAGGGTCGCGAAGTACAACCGCCTCGTCGACATCGAACACCTCGACCCCACGCTGCACTACGGCCTCACCCACTGACCCGCCCCTCCCGAAAGGC
>NZ_JAMRYM010000059.1:0-23010 GCF_023743255.1 Rathayibacter rubneri
GGCCGGAATCCTTTGCCGCTTCCTACGAAGCGGTTTCCGTGCTCTCCTCGGGCGCTTGGGCGGCTTCCACAAACGCGGTGACGACCGGTCCCGCCGTCGTCATCGAGATCGCCGAGCTGCTGTCGCTGCCCGTCGAGAACCTGCTCACGCCGGACCTGCTGCGCCGGCTGGCGTGGAATCCGCCGGAGCCGCTGACGCCGGAGACCGTCGCCGCCGAGCTGTCGCGGGGCGGAGCACGCTCCTGGCAGATCGACGCGACGGCGGGTCCGCTCGTCACCGCGTTTGTGGAAGCCGCCCAAGCGCCCGAGGAGAGCACGGAAACCGCTTCGTAGGAAGCGGCAAAGGATTCCGGCCCCGGGCGTGCTCTTCCTACGATCGGGGCGACCGTGAGTTCCTGGGAGGCATTGTGGCCGAGAGATCCGAAGTCGTGTTCGTCGACGGAGTCCGTACTCCGTTCGGGCGTGCCGGTGAGAAGGGCATGTACTGGCAGACGCGTGCCGACGACCTGGTCGTGAAGGCCATGATCGGCCTGCTGGAGCGCAATCCGTCGCTCCCGAAGGACCGCGTCGACGACGTCGCGATCGCGGCGACCACGCAGCGGGGCGACCAGGGTCTCACCCTCGGGCGGACGACCGCGCTGCTCGCGGGGCTGCCCCGCAGCGTCCCCGGCTTCGCGATCGACCGCATGTGCGCCGGCGCGATGACGTCGGTCACGGCGACCGCGGGCGGCATCGCCTTCGGCGCGTACGACGTGGTGATCGCCGGGGGCGTCGAGCACATGGGGCGCCACCCCATGGGGTTCGACGCCGATCCCAACCCCCGCTTCCTGTCCGAGCGCCTCGTCGGCGACGAGGCGCTGAACATGGGGAAGACGGCGGAGAAGATCCACGACCGGTTCCCGCAGCTGACCAAGGACCGCTCCGATCGCTACGCGCTGCGCAGCCAGCAGAAGCTCGCGGCGGCGTACGAGTCCGGCGACATCCAGCCCGACCTCGTCCCCGTCGCCACTCGCAGCGCCTCCGGATGGGGCCTCGCCACCGCCGACGAGGCGCCCCGTCCTGAGACGACCCTCGAGGGGCTGGCGGGGCTCCGCACCCCGTTCCGTCCGCACGGGCGCGTGACCGCGGGCAACTCCTCCGGTCTGAACGACGGGGCGACCGTCTCGCTCCTCGCGAGCGCGGACGCGGCGGAGGAGCTCGGGCTCTCCACCAAGATGCGGCTCGTCAGCTTCGCCTTCGCCGGCGTGGAGCCGGAGATCATGGGCATCGGCCCCGTCCCCAGCACCGAGAAGGCGCTGCGCAAGGCCGGTCTCGGCATCGAGGACATCGGCCTCTTCGAGCTCAACGAGGCGTTCGCGGTGCAGGTGCTCTCGTTCCTCGACCACTTCGGCATCGACGACGACGATCCGCGGGTCAACGAGTACGGCGGAGCGATCGCCGTCGGCCACCCGCTCGCCTCCTCGGGCGTGCGGCTGATGATCCAGCTCGCGCGGCAGTTCGAGGCGCACCCGGAGGTGCGCTACGGGCTCACGGCGATGTGCGTCGGGCTCGGCCAGGGCGGAACCGTGATCTGGGAGAACCCGCACTTCGACGGCAAGCGCTCACGACGGAAGGGACGCTGATCATGCTCGACGGTTTCGAGGACCTCGCAGCCCTCACCGAGGGGGAGGTCGTCACCCACTCCTACGTGCGCGACGTCCGGCTCGCCAGCGGGCGCGTGCTCGCGCTCGTCACTCTCGACAACGACCGCGACCACACGCGGCCGAACACCTTCGGACCGGCGTCCCTCTTCGAGCTCGCCGACGTCCTCCTCGCGCAGAAGGCGCGCGCGGCGGACGGGGAGATCCAGGGCGTCGCCCTGACCGGCAAGCCGTTCATCCTGGCCGCGGGAGCCGATCTGAGCAAGGTGGGCACCATCCCCAGCCGCGAGCTCGGGCGCCAGCTGGCGCGGCTCGGGCACCGCACCCTCGGCATGCTGTCGAACCTCGGTGTCCCCTCGTTCGTCTTCATCAACGGGCTCGCGCTGGGCGGCGGCACCGAGATCGCGCTGAACGCCGACTACCGGACCGTCGACGAGTCGATCCCCGCGCTGGGCCTGCCCGAGGTGTTCCTGGGCATCATCCCCGGGTGGGGCGGGACCTACCTGCTCCCGAATCTGATCGGCATCGAGAACGCTCTGAAGATCGTCGTCGAGAACCCGCTGAAGAACAACCGCACGATCAAGGGTCGGGAGGTGCTGGAGCTCGGCATCGTCGACGCGCTCTTCCCCTCGGCGTCGTTCCTCGAGGACTCGCTGCGCTGGGCCGACGGCGTCCTCGGAGGCACCGTGGCGGTCGCGCGTCCGCACGCTCCCGGCCGGATCGAGCGGATGGTGAAGTGGGACGTCGCCATCGGCATCGCCCGCAAGCAGCTCGAGTCCCGCATCGGCACCGTCGCCGCCTCGCCCTACCGCGCCCTGGAGCTCCTCAAGGGCGCGAAGTCCGCCACCCGCGAGGAGGCCTTCGCGGCAGAGGACGAGGCCCTCGCCGATCTCATCTCCGGCGACCAGTTCCGGGCGAGCATCTACGCCTTCGACCTGGTGCAGAAGCGGGCCAAGCGGCCGGCCGGTGCTCCCGACAAGGCGATCGCCAAGCCCGTGACGAAGGTCGGAGTGATCGGCGCCGGCCTGATGGCCACCCAGTTCGCCCTCCTGTTCGTCCGACGCCTGCAGGTCCCGGTGGTCATCACCGATCTCGACCAGGAGCGGGTGGACAAGGGGGTGGCGACGATCGTCGGGGAGATCGACGCGCTGCTCGCGAAGGGGCGCCTCTCCCCCGACGATGCCAACCGCCTGCGCAGTCTCGTCACCGGCACGACGGATCGCTCCGAGTTCGCCGACGCGGACTGGGTGATCGAGGCGGTCTTCGAGGAGCTGTCGGTCAAGCAGGAGGTCTTCGCCGACATCGAGCGGTACGTGTCCCCCACGGCTGTACTCGCGACCAACACCTCCTCGCTGTCCGTCGAGCGGATCGGAGAGCGTCTCGAGCACCCCGAGCGCCTCGTCGGCTTCCACTTCTTCAATCCGGTCGCCGTCATGCCGCTCATCGAGGTCGTGCGGACCCCGCTGACCGACGAGGAGACGCTCTCGACCGCCATGGTGACGGCGGCGAAGCTCAAGAAGAACGCCGTCATCACGCGGGACACCCCGGGTTTCGTCGTCAACCGCGTGCTCGCGAAGGTGCTCGGCGAGGCCATGCACGCGGTCGACACCGGCACGCCCTTCGAAGTGGTCGAGCAGTCGCTCGCGCCGTTCGGCCTGCCCATGACGCCGTTCGAGCTCCTCGAGCTGGTGGGGCTGAAGGTCGGAGCGCACGTGCTCGACACGCATCACGCCGCCTTCCCCGACCGCTTCTTCGAGAGCGCCAACCTGCACCGGCTGGCCGAGCTGGGCCACGTGTTCGAGCGCGATGCGAAGGGGCGGGTGAAGGGCGTCGACAAGCGGGCGGTGGCGATCGTGGCCGGCGGCTCCGACCCGATGACGGCGGAGGAGCTGCGCCTGCGCGTCGAGACCGGGCTCGCCGACGAGGTCAAGCGGATGCTGGACGACGACGTCGTGCACGCGGCCGAGGACATCGACCTCTGCCTGATCCTGGGCGCCGGCTACCCGTTCCAGATGGGAGGGCTGACGCCCTACCTCGACAGGGTCGGAGCGAGCGAGCGCGCGTTCGGCGACACCTTCCACCACCCGGTCATCCGCGGCGTCCACTGACTCCGCGCCCGACGACCGTCTCCGGCTCGCCGCATCACGCGGTGAGCCGGAGGCGTTACCGGCGGAGCGCGGAGTCGTCGAGCGCGGTGTCGGTGGTCCGTCGTACCGTGCCCGCATGACCCGCATCGTCTACTACGTCGCCTCCTCCCTCGACGGCTTCATCGCCGATCCCGACGACGACCTCGGCTGGCTCCTGCAGTTCGGCTTCGAGGCGTTCCAGGA
The DNA here is from genome assembly GCF_023743255.1 of Rathayibacter rubneri. Lineage (NCBI taxonomy): Bacteria > Bacillati > Actinomycetota > Actinomycetes > Micrococcales > Microbacteriaceae > Rathayibacter > Rathayibacter rubneri. Next base: position 3,970 of record NZ_JAMRYM010000059.1, read on the forward strand.
GCACTACGACCGCTTCCTCGCGAGTGTGGGGGCCGTCGTGATGGGCTCCACCACCTACGAGTTCGTCCGACGCGAGGGCGCCTGGCCCTACGAGCTGCCGGCGTGGGTCCTGACCTCCGCCGAGCGTCCGCAGCCCGAGGGCGGCGAGGTCAGCTTCGCCTCCGGCGACGTCTCCGAGCTGCTGCCGGCCATCCGGGAGTCCGCCGGGGAGCGCGACGTCTGGATCGTGGGCGGCGGCGCCGTCGCCGCCCGCTTCGCAGAGGCGGGCGCGCTCGACGAGGTCAGGGTGACGGTCATGCCCGTCCTCCTCGGCCGCGGACGACCGCTCCTGCCGATGCGGCGCACCACGCCCTTCGAGCTCGTGGGGTCGACGCCGTTCTCGGGCGGCGCGATCGAGCTCGTCTACCGGCTCTGACGCGAGTCCCCGACGACGGAGCCGCCCGGAGACCGCCCAGCTGCCGCCTTCTCTGTGACGGGCGCTGAGGCTCGGATCCTCAGTCCGTGCGGGCCTCGTCGTGCGCCGCGGCTTCCTCGGGGAGCGGTCGAGCCACGGGGATCTTGCTGCCGAGCACCTGGGCGACGACGTCGCGCGCGATGTGCTGCGGGGTGAGCCCGACGTCCTCGAGGATCTCCTCGCGCTTCGCGTGGTCGAGGAACTGGTCCGGCAGCCCGAGCTCGGTGACCGCCGTGTCGACCCCCGCCTCGCGCAGGTCCTGCCGGATGCGGGTCCCGATGCCGCCCACGCGGACCCCGTCCTCGATCGAGATGACGAGGCGGTGCTCGCGGGCGAGCTCGATGATGCTCCGCGGCACGGGCACGACCCAGCGGGGGTCGACCACCGTGGCGCCGATGCCCTGGGCGGCGAGACGACGGGCGACGTCGAGGCCCATCGTCGCCATCGGCCCGACGGTCACGATCAGCACGTCCTGGCGCTCGGCGCGCGAGAGGACGTCGACCCCGTCGTGCAGACGCTCGAGGGCCTCGATCTCGTCGCCGACGTTGCCCTTCGAGAAGCGGACGACGGTGGGAGCGTCGGTCACTCCCACGGCCTCGCGCAGCTCCTCGCGGAGACGGATCGAGTCGCGGGGCGCCGAGAGGCGGATGTTCGGCACGACCTGGAGGATCGCGAGATCCCACATCCCGTGGTGGCTCGGGCCGTCGGGTCCGGTGACCCCTGCGCGGTCGAGGACGAAGGTCACGCCGGCCCGGTGCAGGGCCACGTCCATCAGCACCTGGTCGAAGGCGCGGTTCACGAAGGTGGCGTAGAGCGCGACGACGGGGTGCAGCCCGCCGAAGGCGAGGCCGGCGGCGGAGGTGACCGCGTGCTGCTCCGCGATCCCTACGTCGAAGACCCGGTCGGGGTGCTTCTCGGCCATCTTGTGCAGACCCACCGGGCGGAGCATCGCGGCCGTGATGCCGACGATCGTGGCGTCCTCGTCGGCGAGGGTCACGATCTCGTCCGCGAACACCGACGTCCACGAGCGGGCGCCCGGCGCGGCGAGCGGTTCGCCGGTCTCGGGGTCGATCTGGCCGACGGCGTGGAACTGGTCGGCGAGGTCGTCGACCGCCGGTCCGAAGCCCTTCCCCTTCTGGGTGATCGCGTGCACGATGACCGGCTGGCCGTAGTCCTTGGCCTGCTGGAGCGCCTCCTCCATCGCCGTGACGTCGTGACCGTCGATCGGGCCGAGGTACTTGATGTCGAGGTTGGAGTACAGGGCCTCGTTGTTGATGAAGCGGCTGAGGAAGCCGTGCATCCCACCGCGGACGCCGCGGTACACGGCGGCGACGGGGCTGCCGAGGCGCTCGGAGACGGCGCGCGAGCCCCGGTGCAGAGTGCGGTAGCTCCGCTTGGTGCGCACACCGTTGAGGAACCGGGCCATCCCGCCGATGGTGGGGGCGTAGGAGCGCCCGTTGTCGTTGACGACGATGACGAGCCCGCGGGCGTTGTCGTCGCTGATGTTGTTCAGCGCCTCCCAGGTCATGCCGCCGGTGAGGGCTCCGTCGCCCACCACCGCGACGACGTGCCGGTCGGTCTGGCCGGTCATCGTGAAGGCGCGCGAGATCCCGTCGGCCCACGACAGCGAGCTGGACGCGTGCGAGCTCTCGACGATGTCGTGGGGCGACTCGGAGCGCTGCGGGTAGCCCGCCAGCCCGCCGCGCTGACGCAGGCCCGAGAAGTCCTGGCGGCCGGTCAGCAGCTTGTGCACGTACGACTGGTGGCCGGTGTCGAAGATGATCGCATCGCGCGGCGAGTCGAAGACCCGGTGGATCGCGATCGTCGTCTCGACCACTCCGAGGTTCGGGCCGAGGTGGCCGCCGGTCTTCGAGACCTCGCGCACCAGGAAGTCCCGGATCTCCTGCGCCAGGGCCTCGAGCTCGGAGCGGGTCAGGCGATCGAGGTCGCGCGGTCCGCCGATGGTCTCGAGAACAGCCATTCGCGCCGCCTTCCGGGGTCGATGAGAGGGAGTGGACGTCTGTCGAGTCTACGCACCGGGGCGCGCGGGAACGCCTGTGCGCCTCCCCCTTGCGGGAAGGCGCACAGGCGTGTCGGCTCTAGACGAGCGAGCGGAGGACGTACTGCAGGATGCCGCCGTTGCGGTAGTAGTCCGCCTCACCGGGGGTGTCGATGCGGACGACCGCCTCGAACTCGATCGGCTGCTTGCCCTCGGGCGAGTGCTCGGTCGGCTCGGCGACGACGTGCACCGTCTTGGGGGTGACGCCCTCGTTGAGCGCCTCGATGCCCGAGATGCTGATCGACTCCGTGCCGTCGAGCCCGAGCGACGCCCAGGTCTCGCCGGTCGGGAACTGCAGCGGGATGACCCCCATGCCGATCAGGTTCGAGCGGTGGATCCGCTCGAAGCTCTCGACGATGACGGCCTTGACGCCGAGGAGGCTGGTGCCCTTCGCCGCCCAGTCGCGCGAGGACCCGGAGCCGTACTCCTTGCCGCCCAGGATGACGAGCGGCGTGCCCTCCGCCTGGTAGTTCTGCGACGCGTCGTAGATGAACGACTGCGGGGCGTCCGCCTGGGTGAAGTCGCGGGTGTAGCCGCCCTCCACGCCGTCCAGCAGCTGGTTCTTCAGGCGGATGTTCGCGAACGTGCCGCGGATCATCACCTCGTGGTTGCCGCGCCGGGACCCGTAGGAGTTGTAGTCCTTGCGGTCGACGTGGTGCTCGGCGAGGTACTGGCCGGCGGGGCTGTCGGCCTTGATCGAGCCCGCGGGGCTGATGTGGTCGGTCGTCACGGAGTCGCCGAGCTTGGCCAGCACGCGGGCCGAGGCGATGTCGGTGACCGGGGTCGTCTCCATCGTCATGCCGTCGAAGTACGGGGGCTTCCGGACGTACGTCGACTCCTGGTCCCACTCGAAGGTCGCGCCCTCGGGGGTCTGGAGCGAGCGCCAGCGCTCGTCGCCGTCGAACACGCCGCTGTACTGCGTGTCGAACATCGACTTGTCGATCGAGGAGTCGATCGTCGCTTGCACCTCGGCCGCGTCGGGCCAGATGTCCTTGAGGAACACGTCGTTGCCGTCGCCGTCGGTGCCCAGCGCGTCGACCTCGAAGTCGAAGTTCATCGACCCGGCGAGGGCGTACGCGATGACCAGGGGCGGGCTCGCCAGGTAGTTCATCTTGACGTCGGGGTTGATGCGGCCCTCGAAGTTGCGGTTGCCCGAGAGCACGGCCGTCACGGCGAGGTCGTTGTCCTGGACCGCGGCCGAGATCTCCTCGAGCAGCGGACCGGAGTTGCCGATGCAGGTCGTGCAGCCGTAGCCGACGGTGTAGAAGCCGAGCGCCTCGAGCGACTCGGTCAGGCCGGCCTTCTCGTAGTAGTCGGTGACGACCTTCGAGCCGGGTGCGAGGGTCGTCTTGACCCACGGCTTGGCCTTGAGGCCCTTCTGCGCCGCGTTGCGGGCGAGGAGGCCGGCGGCCAGCATCACGGAGGGGTTCGACGTGTTGGTGCACGAGGTGATCGCCGCGATGGCGACCGCGCCGTGGTCGATGGTGAAGGTCTCGCCGCGGTCGCCGAGCTCGACGGTCGTCGGCTTGGAGGCCGTGCTCGGCGCGTGCGAGCGGTGGACGTGCTCGTGCGTGCTGTGCGCGTCCTGCGGCTGGAGCTCGCCCGGGTCCGACGCGGGGAAGGACTCGGCGATGGTCAGGTCGACGATGTCGTGCGAGACGTCGGCGTAGTTGTTGAGGTCCGACTCGAACTGCGTCTTGGCCGAGGTCAGCTCGATGCGGTCCTGCGGGCGCTTCGGTCCGGCGATCGACGGCACCACGGTGCTGAGGTCGAGCTCGAGGTACTCGCTGAACACGGGCTCCACCTCGGCGTCGTGCCAGAGCTTCTGCAGCTTGGAGTACTGCTCCACGAGGGCGATCTGCTCGTCGCTGCGCCCGGTGAGGCGCAGGTAGTCGAGGGTCACGTCGTCGATCGGGAACATCGCGGCGGTCGAGCCGAACTCGGGGCTCATGTTGCCGATGGTGGCGCGGTTCGCGAGAGGGACCTCGGCGACGCCTGCTCCGTAGAACTCGACGAACTTGCCGACGACACCGTGCTTGCGCAGCATCTCGGTGATGGTGAGCACGACGTCGGTCGCGGTGACGCCCGTGGGGATCGCGCCGGAGAGCTTGAAGCCGACCACCTTCGGGATGAGCATCGACACGGGCTGCCCGAGCATGGCCGCCTCGGCCTCGATGCCGCCGACACCCCAGCCCAGCACGCCGAGGCCGTTGACCATGGTGGTGTGCGAGTCGGTGCCGACGCAGGTGTCGGGGTAGGCGCGCAGGACGCCGCCGATCTCGCGGGTCATCGTGACCCGCGCGAGGTACTCGATGTTGACCTGGTGCACGATGCCCGTTCCGGGCGGGACGACCTTGAAGTCGTCGAAGGCCGTCTGGCCCCAGCGCAGGAACTGGTACCGCTCGCCGTTGCGCTCGTACTCGAGCTCGACGTTGCGCTCGAGGGCGTCCTCGGTGCCGAAGAGGTCGGCGATGACGGAGTGGTCGATGACCATCTCGGCCGGAGCGAGCGGGTTGATCTTGTCGGGGTCGCCGCCGAGGGCCGCGACGGCCTCGCGCATGGTGGCGAGGTCGACGATGCAGGGGACGCCGGTGAAGTCCTGCATGACCACGCGCGCGGGCGTGAACTGGATCTCGGTGTCGGGCTCCGACTCCGGGACCCACTCGCCGAGCGCGCGGATGTGGTCGGCGGTGATGTTCGCGCCGTCCTCCGTGCGGAGGAGGTTCTCGAGCAGCACCTTCAGGCTGAACGGGAGCTTCTCGTGACCGGGGACCCGGTCGATGCGGAACACCTCGTAGTCGGTCTGCCCGACCTTCAGAGTGTCTTTCGATCCAAAGCTGTCTACCGCGGACACGTCGCCCTCTCCTTCGCTGACGTGGATCCCGCCGACGGGCGGACCCACATATCCGAGTCCATCTTGGCGACCGCGCAGAGCGGCCTCCACCAAGGAGGACCTAACACCGGTGCGTCGCCGCACCCGCTGCGCCCTGCGTCGGAGCGCGGGGCGGCCGGGAGCTATTTATCTCGACGTCGAGACAATTCTACGTCCTCCGCGGAGGGCTCACGCACGGGGCGCGGCGACCTCGTCCTCGTCCTGGTCCCGTGCGACGCGGTACTCCGCCCGGACCGCGAGGACCGTCAGCACGAGCAGCGGCGCGTACAGCGGCAGTCCGAGGACGAGCTTCCACGTGCCGAGGGCCGTGGTGTCCTCGGCGAGGAAGAGCGGGTACTGCACCGCGAGACGCAGCAGGAACAGTCCTGCCCAGGCCAGGGTCAGCGCGGCGAAGAGCCGTCGCTTGCGCTTGTCGTCGCGCCAGGCGGTGCCGTCGCCCAGGAGGTAGCCGGCGGCGACTCCGATCAACGGCCAGCGCACGAGCACCGAGACGAGGAAGACGAGTCCGTAGACCAGGTTCGTGATCAGCCCGGGGACGAAGTTGTCCACCGCCCGACCGGTGACCAGCGCCAGCGCCGCCGAGACGACGACCCCGAGGAGTCCGCCGATCGCCTGGATGACCGGCGTGCGGCCGAGGATGCGCGCCACGGTGAACAGGACCGCCATGCCCACGGAGGCGACGAGCGAGAGGACGAGCTCGCCGGTGACGGTGAACAGGAGCACGAAGGCGACGCCGGGGACGACGGCCTCGAGTATCCCGCGGACCCCGCCCATCGAGCGCAGCAGAGCGCGCCCGTCGAACGGCTCGCCGTCGGCGACGACCCCGAGACCGGATCGGCGCGCCGCCTGGGCGATCGCCTCCCCCACCTCGGGGCGGGTCGGCTCCGGCTGCTGCTCGCGGTCGGGCGGGCTCTGCTCCATGCGGGTCAGCTCGCGCTCTGCTGGGTCTGACCGCCGGTGGGGACCTTCAGGGGGATGAGGTCGCGCGGAGGCATGGGGCCGGAGCCGCGCACGACCACGATGCTGCGGAACAGCTCCTCGACCGCCGCGGCGGCCTCCTGGTTCACCGCTCCCGCGCCGGCGATGACACCGCGCAGGAACCAGCGGGGTCCGTCGACGCCGACGAAGCGGGCGACGCGGGACTCCCCTCCCGCGATCGGGAGCTGGGCGACGAGCTCGGGTCCGAACACGCCCTCGCGCTCGGCGGTGCGGCCGCCCTGCTTGGCCACCTGCTCGGCGATCTGCCCCCGGATCTCGTGCCACAGCCCGGAGGAGCGCGGCGCGGCGAACGGCTGGACCTGGAGGGTGGACCCCGCGTAGTCGAGACCGACGGCGATGACGCGCTTGGTCCCCTCCTCGACCTCGAGGCGGATGTGCATGCCCTCGCGCGGGAGGACCTTCACCCCGCCGAGGTCGATGTAGGGACGCACGGGGTTGGCCTCGCGCTCGTCGAGCGGCCCCGCCTCGGCGCGATCGGCGGGCGCGGACTTCTCGAGGTCCTGCTGGACGATCTCCGCCGGTGCGTCCGGTCCTGTCGCTGCCTGGATGTCGCTCATGCGTTCTCCTTCGGAGTGCTGGTCGGGGAGGCGTCGTAGCCCGTCGATCCGAAGCCGCCGAGCCCGCGGACGGACTCGGGCAGCTCGTCGACCGGGGTGAAGCGCGCGCGGACGACGGGGACGATCACGAGCTGCGCGACCCGGTCGCCCGCCGTGACGCGGTACGCGCGCTCGGTGTCGGTGTTGAGCAGCGCCACCCGGATCTCGCCGCGGTAGCCCGCGTCGATCGTCCCGGGCGCGTTGACGATGGTGATGCCGTGCTTGAAGGCGAGTCCGCTGCGCGGGACCACGAAGCCGACGTGGCCCTCGGGGAGGGCGATCGCCACTCCGGTGCCGACGCTGGCCCGCTCTCCGGGCTCGAGGACGACGTCCTCGGTCGAGAGCAGATCGGCTCCGGCGTCCCCGGGGTGCGCGTAGCCGGGAAGGGTGTCCGCGCGGATCGCGACGTCGACGGATTCGTTCACGTGACGAGGGTAGACCAGTTGTCTGATGCAATAGGGACATGCAGTCGTACCGGGAGAGGCTCTGGCCCGCGCCGTGGCTCTTCGTCTCCACAGCCCTCGTGATCCCCGCCAGCATCCTGGTGTTCGCACCGATCGACCCGGTGGTCGGAGTCGTCGTCGCACTCGTCCTCTACTCGGGCTGCGTCGGCGCCCTGCTGGCGCTCTCGCCGGTGATCGAGGTCGTCGACGGCGAGCTCCGCGCGGGGAGGGCGCACATCCCGCTCGAGCTGGTGGGCGAGCCCTCGACGCACGAGGGCCGGGAGGCGTTCGCCGAACGCGGACCGCGGCTGGACGCCCGCGCCTACCTCGTGATCCGGGGCTGGGTGCGCGACGTCGTGCGAGTGCCGATCGAGGATCCGCAGGACCCGACGCCGTACTGGCTGGTGTCGAGTCGTCGCCCGAACGACATCGTCGCCGCGATCCGGGGATCACGGCGACGGAGCGGTCGTCCTTCGGAGCGAGGAGAGGCCTAGGCGGCGCACTCCAGGCAGATCGGTCCGAGCTTCTCCTCGTGGTCGATCTGAGAGCGGTGCTTCACGAGGAAGCAGCTCACGCACGTGAATTCGTCCGCCTGGGGCGGAAGGACCACGACGTCCAGATCGAGGTCTGAGAGATCGGCTCCGGGCAGTTCGAATCCGCCCGGGTTGTCGGCGTCATCGACGTCGACGACTCCGGACATCTTGTCGGGGACTCGCTCCTTCAGGGCCTCGATCGACTCGGAGTCGTCATCGGTCTTGCGGGGGGCGTCGTAGTCCGTAGCCATTCCCATCCACTTCTTATATTCAGCTGTTCAACAAATCGGCGGGGACAGTGTGCATCAAGGCGGATCGATTCGCAAACCAAATGGATCCGTGGTTGACACCGTCTGTCAGCGCCTCCTTCCGCCCCAACTTTCGACCCGCCCGCGGTATTCCCGGGCATCGGGCGGAACCCGTGCCATCCTTGCCCCGTTCGCGTCCAGAAGGAGGTCCCGCACGATGATGGAACTGAAGGTGATCGGCGTCGAGAGCGGATCGCTCGTGCTCGTCTCCGACGGAGGCGAGCGGTTCTCGGTGCGGATCGACGAGACTCTGCAGAGCCAGCTCCGGCCGCGCGTCCACACCCTCCCGCCGCGCGAGAAGCGCGTCTCGCCCCGCGAGATCCAGGCGCACATCCGCTCGGGCCTCTCCGCCGAGGAGGTCGCGGAGCTCACCGGCGCGCCCCTCGAGCACGTCCAGCGCTTCGAGGGCCCGGTGACCGCCGAGCGCGAGCACATCGTCGCCTCCGCGCTGTCGGTGCGCGTCTACACGAGCGCCGATCCCGATCCTCTCGAGGAGGGCACGCCGTTCGGCGACGTCATCCGCGAGCGCCTCGCGGCGCTGGGCGCCGAGGGCGAGCAGTGGTCGAGCTGGAAGGAGGAGGACGGCTGGGCCGTCAAGCTCCTGTTCCGCTCGGACGAGATCGATCACGACGCCCGCTGGCGCTTCGACCCCAAGAAGGCCGTGCTGTCGCCGCTGACCCCCGAGGCCACGACGCTCTCGCAGCAGGGCGAGATCCGGCCCACCCTCATCCCCCGGCTCCGCGCCGTCATCCCCGCCGCGGTCGACGAGCTCGCGACGCGCTTCGACACCGACGCGTTCTCCCGGCCGTCCGAGCCGGAGCGCGGCTCGCGCGGCGAGCACCCCGCGTCCGGCCGTCCGACGGCGGTACCCCACGCGCGCCCGTCCGCCGTCCGGACCTCCGACACCGAGCCGCAGCCGGCGCTGTCCGACACGCCGCGCGTGGTCTCGACCCTCCCCCGGCCCGTGTCGAGCACGACCGAGCAGCGCGAGCGCAATCTGAACGACACGGCCGATCTGCTCGACGCGCTGCGCCGCCGACGTGGCGAGCGCGACCACGCGTCCTCGCTCCGCGTGCGCGAGGAGCCGAAGCAGGAGGCTCCGACGGTCGAGAAGGCGCCGGAGCCCGAGCGCGCGGCTCCCGCCGCGCCTCCCGCTGCCGCCGCCCCTGCGAAGGAGCACGCACCGACCGGCACCCGGGGCGGCTTCCGCCGCGGGCGCACCTCGATGCCCAGCTGGGACGAGATCGTCTTCGGAGCGCGCAGCGACGACTGACCCGGCGGAGGGTCCCGGGGCGCTGCGTCCGGGACCTCGCGATGCTGGAGACGTCCCGCGTCTCTCGCACCGCCGGGTCGTCAGACTCCGTCGAGTGCTCCGAAGCCGATCAGCGGGACCTGGGTCTCCTCCGGGGTGAGCGAGCCGTGCTGGCCGATCATCGAGCGGCCGGACGAGTCCTCGGCGTCGTAGTAGGCGATCGCCTTGCGCGCGGCGACGAACACGTCGCCCATCCGCTCTGCTGCGGGAGCGCCGATGTCGCCGAACCAGCCGCTCGCGGCGATCTCGGACCGGGTCGCGATCCAGGCCCGCTCTCCCTCGGCCTCCCGCCAGCGCGCCGCGACGCTCTCGGCGTCCGCGTCGGGCTCGAGGTGGAGCTGCAGGCAGCGGGGCTCCCCCGCCAGGTGACGCACGCCCTCGAGCAGTGACCCGCGCTCGACGAGGACGTGGGAGGAGGCGGGGACGTCGAGCACGCCGTGATCGGCCGTGACCAGTGCGGCCTCCCGCTGTCCGAGGCGCCGCGCGAAGGAGCCGAGCTCGCCGTCGAGCAGCTCGAGCGCGGCGGTCCACTCCGGCGACTCCCATCCGCGCGCGTGCGCGGTCATGTCGAGCTCGGGGACGTAGAGGTACACGATGCGCCGCCCGCCTGCGTCGAGGAGCTCCCGTGCGGCGGTGAAGCGCTCGGCGATGCTCCCGGCCGACCGGTACTCGGCGCCGCGGAGGATCGCGCGGGTCAGTCCCGAGCGGGCGTAGCGCGACGGGCCGATCACGCTCGCAGCGACTCCCTCGACGACGGCGCGCTCGAAGACGGTGGGGTGGGGCTGCCACTGCTCGGGCACCATGCCCTCGTCCCAGCCCGAGAGCTGGTTGACGAGCCGATCGGCGCCGCGGTCGAGGACCCGGTAGCCGACCATCCCGTGCCCGCCCGGCCGCAGACCCGTCGTCAGGCTCGCGAGCGCGGCCGCGGTGGTCGTCGGGAACCCCGAGGGGATCGTCGTGGCGCGGGTGAGGGCGGGGGCCAGCGTGCGGGCGTGACCCGACCGCTGCCGCAGGCTCGAGGCGCCGAGGCCGTCCACGAGCACCACGACGACGCGGTCGAGTCGGGGGGTTCCGAAGACGCCGCGTCGTCCGAGGACGGCGTCGAGGGCCCCGGGGAGGACGTCGGCGAGGCTCCGCCGCCCGGCGGGGGCGGCGGGTAGAATGTGGGACATCGCGCTCAGTTTCGCACAGTGTTCCTCGCGCGGGGCGTGCCCTGCGCGGCGGAGGTCCGAGCGGAGATGCCTCCGGTGCCTCCCCCGAGCACGACGAGGTCCGGTGCGACGAGGCACTCGGGGCTCCCCCGCCCGGTCGTCCCCGCCTGACGAGTTCTGTGCTGAGAGCGAGAGGCGCCAGCCGGCGCCGTCGCCCTGCGCCCGCCACCGAAGTGAGTCATGAACGCCGCATCCCCCTCGTCCGGATCCACTCCGACCGCACACTCCTCGCTGTCCGAGCGCATCGAGGACGTCGACGTCTCGACCGAGATGGAGGGGTCGTTCCTCGAGTACGCCTACTCGGTCATCTACTCGCGGGCCCTGCCCGACGCCCGCGACGGACTGAAGCCGGTGCAGCGCCGCATCCTCTACATGATGAGCGAGATGGGCCTGCGGCCCGACCACGGCCACGTCAAGTCGGCGCGGGTGACCGGCGAGGTCATGGGCAAGCTGCACCCGCACGGCGACGCGTCGATCTACGACTCGCTCGTGCGCCTCGCCCAGCCCTTCACCCTGCGGGTCCCCCTGGTCGACGGCCACGGCAACTTCGGCTCCCTCGACGACGGCCCGGCAGCCGCCCGCTACACCGAGGCGCGCCTCGCGCCCGCCGCCATGGCCATGACCGAGCATCTGGGCGAGGACGTCGTCGACTTCGTCCCCAACTACGACAACTCGCACCAGCAGCCCGAGGTCCTGCCGTCGGCGTTCCCGAACCTGCTGGTCAACGGCGCCAGCGGCATCGCGGTCGGCATGGCCACGAACATGGCGCCGCACAACCTGATCGAGGTGATCGGCGCGGCGCGGCACCTGATCGCCCATCCGGAGGCCTCGCTCGAGGACCTGATGTCCTTCGTGCCCGGTCCCGACTTCCCCAGCGGCGGCACGATCGTCGGGCTCGCCGGCGTGCGCGACGCCTACGCGACCGGGCGCGGGAGCTTCAAGACCCGGGCCCGGGTCTCCGTCGAGAGCATCACCGCCCGGAAGTCCGGGCTGGTCGTCACCGAGCTCCCCTACCTCGTCGGGGCCGAGAAGGTCATCGACAAGATCAAGGACGGCGTTCAGAACAAGAAGCTGAGCGGCATCTCGGACGTCACCGACCTCACCGACCGCGACAACGGCCTGCGTCTCGTGATCGGCATCAAGACCGGCTTCAGCCCGGAGGCGGTCCTCGAGCAGCTCTACCGCTACACGCCCCTCGAGGACGGCTTCGCGATCAACAACGTGGCCCTGGTCGACGGCCAGCCGCGCACGCTCGGACTCCGGGAGCTCCTCCAGGTCTACGTGGGCCACCGCGTCACGGTCGTGACCCGGCGGTCGCAGTACCGCCTCCGCAAGCGCCAGGAGCGCCTGCACCTCGTCGAGGGACTCCTCGTGGCCATCGTCGACATCGACGAGGTCATCCAGCTGATCCGCGCGAGCGACGACACCGCTGCCGCCAGAGCGCGACTCATCGAGGTCTTCGACCTCAGCACGATCCAGGCCGACTACATCCTCGAACTCCAGCTGCGCCGGCTGACGAGGTTCTCCCGGATCGAGCTCGAGACCGAGCGCGACACGCTCCTCGCCGAGATCGCCGAACTGGAGGCGCTGCTCGCGAGCCGCAGCCGGATCGAGGCGCTCGTATCGGACGAGCTGGACGACGTCGCGCAGCGCCTGGGGACCCCTCGACGCACCCTCCTCACCGAGGCGCGCCCCTCCGTCGCGACCACCGGGCGCAAGACCGCCGCGGTGCTCGAGATCGCCGACGTGCCGTGCCGGGTGCATCTCAGCACCACCGGTCGCATGGTGCGCGTCGACCGCGATCCCGAGGCGGCGGCGCAACCGGTCAGGGCGACCCGGCGCAGCAAGCACGACGCCGTCCTCAGCGCCCTCGACACGACGAGCCGCACCGACGTCGGCGCCGTGACGAGCGCCGGACGACTGCTCCGCTTCTCCCCCGTGGACGTCCCCTCCGTCCCGTCGTCCTCCGTCCAGCTCGGCGCCGGCGTCCGCATGGCGGACTACCTCCCGGCGCTGGGGAAGGACGAGCGCGTGCTCGCTCTGGTGGCGCTCGACGACACCAGGCCGATCGCCCTCGGCACCCTCCAGGGAGTCGTGAAGAGGGTGTCGGCGGCCGAGCTCCAGAACCGGCCCGACGTCGAGCTCATCGCGCTCAAGCCCAAGGACGCGGTCGTCGGAGCGGCGCCCGCCGCCGACGAGGACGAGCTGGTGTTCGTCACCGGAGAGGCCCAGCTCCTGCGCTTCCCGGCGTCGGCCGTGCGGCCCCAGGGCCGGACCGCGGGGGGCATGGCCGGAGTCAAGCTCGGCGAGACCGACGAGGTGGTCCACTTCGCCGTGGTCGCGGCCGACGACCGCGAGGAGGCGGTCGTCGCGACCGTCGCGGTCGACAGCTGGGCGCTCACCGGCACCGACACGGGCAGCGCGAAGGTCTCGCCGTTCTCGGAGTTCCCGTCCAAGGGCCGGGCGACCGGGGGCGTCCGTGCCCAGCGCTTCCTCAAGGGCGAGACGGCCCTCGGGGTCGCCTGGGTCGGTCCGGGTCCGGCGCACGCCCTCGAGGCCGACGGATCCGTCGCGGCTCTGCCCGAGTCCGGCATGAAGCGCGACGGATCGGGGGTGCCGCTCTCGGCCCCCGTGGCGACGATCGGCGCGGCTCCCGAGCTGCTCTGACCGCCGTCCCGCAGGCGCCGGTCAGACGTCGATGCGGTCGCGCGAGAGCGTCTCGGACCCGCGGACGATGAAGTCCTTCCGCGGCGCCACCTCGTTGCCCATGAGCAGCTCGAAGACCCGGCCCGCGTTCTCGGCGTCGGACACGCGGACGCGGCGCAGCGTCCGGCGGGCGCGGTCCATCGTCGTGGTGGCGAGCTGATCCGCGTCCATCTCGCCGAGGCCCTTGTAGCGCTGGATCGGGTCCTGGAAGCGCCGCCCCGCCTTCGCCAGAGCGGCGAGCACGCTCTGCAGCTCCTTCTCGGAGTACGTGTAGATCGTCTCGTTCGGCTTCTTGCCCGCGTTCATCACGACCACGCGGTGCAGCGGAGGCACGGCCGCGAACACCCGGCCCGCCTCGACCAGCGGGCGCATGTAGCGGAAGAACAGCGTGAGCAGGAGGGTGCGGATGTGCGCGCCGTCGACGTCGGCGTCGCTCATCAGGATGATCTTGCCGTAGCGCGCCACGGACAGGTCGAAGGAGCGGCCGGACCCGGCGCCGATGACCTGGATCATCGAGGCGCACTCCGTGTTCGAGAGCATGTCGGCGACGCTCGCCTTCTGCACGTTCAGGATCTTGCCCCGGATCGGCAGCAGCGCCTGGTACTCGCTGTTGCGCGCGAGCTTCGCGGTGCCGAGAGCGGAGTCGCCCTCGACGATGAAGAGCTCGCTGTTCTCGACGTCGTTGCTGCGGCAGTCGACGAGCTTCGCGGGCAGCGACGACGACTCCAGCGCGTTCTTGCGGCGCTGCGTCTCCTTGTGCGCGCGCGCCGAGATGCGCGACTTCATCTCGGCGACGACCTTCTCGAGCAGCTGGGACATCTGCGTCTTGTCCTCGCGCTTCGCAGAGGAGAAGACGGCGCCCAGCGTCGAGCCGACCGTCTGCGCGACGATCGCGCGCACGGCGGGGGTGCCGAGGATCTCCTTCGTCTGGCCCTCGAACTGCGGCTCGGGGAGACGGACCGTGAGCACCGCCGTCAGGCCGGCGAGCACGTCGTCCTTCTCGACCTTGTCCGAGCCCGCCTTCAGCCGGCGCGCGTTCGCCTCGACCTGGGAGCGGAGCAGCTTGAGCAGTCCCTGCTCGAAGCCGGTCTGGTGCGTGCCGCCCTTGGGCGTCGCGATGATGTTGACGAAGCTGCGCATCACCGTCTCGTAGCCGGTGCCCCAGCGCAGCGCGATGTCGACCTCGCAGCTGCGCTCCACCTCGGTGGACACCATGGCGCCGCCCGGTGTCAGCACGGGGACGTTCTCGGTGAAGGTCCCGGTGCCGGTCAGGCGGAGCACGTCGGTCACGGCGGAATCGGGCGCGAGGAACTCGACGAACTCCGAGATGCCGCCGTCGTAGCGGAACATCTCGGCGCGCCGCTCGTCCTCCCGGTCGTCGACGATGTCGAGGGTGAGCCCGGGCACCAGGAACGCCGTCTGCCGTGCGCGCGTGACGAGGTCGTCCGTCTGGAAGGCCGCGCCCTTCGTGAAGATCTGACGGTCGGCCCAGTAGCGCACGCGCGTGCCGGTGACCCCCCTGGCCACCTTGCCGACGACGGCGAGCTCCGACCCGTTCTCGAAGGGCGTGAACGGCGCATCCGGGGTGGGCTCCCCCGCGTCCGCGAAGCGACCGGGCTCGCCCCGGTGGAACGACATGCGGTAGGTGCGGCCGTTGCGGTCGACCTCGACGTCGAGCCGCTCCGAGAGGGCGTTGACCACGGAGGCGCCCACGCCGTGCAGGCCGCCCGAGGCCGCGTAGGAGCCCGATCCGAACTTGCCGCCGGCGTGCAGCTTGGTGAAGACGACCTCGACACCGGACAGGCCGGTCTTCGGCTCGATGTCGACCGGGATCCCGCGGGCGCGGTCGCGCACCTCCACGCTGCCGTCGGCGTGGAGGACGACGCTGATCTCGGTGCCGTGCCCCGCGAGCGCCTCGTCGACGGAGTTGTCGATGATCTCCCACAGGCAGTGCATCAGGCCGCGCGAGTCGGTCGAGCCGATGTACATGCCCGGCCGCTTCCGGACCGCCTCGAGACCCTCCAGGACGGAGAGGTGCCGGGCGGAGTAGTCGGTGGAGGCCATTCCTCCAGTTTACTTTCGCGGACCCCTCCCTCCGGGACGCGACCCGACCGGTGCCCTGCACCGAGCGCCAGTGATCCGGTGGGCCTACGCGCACAGCGAAATGCCCTCCGATCGTCTCGGTGCGGAAACAATCGCGTGCTTGGATGGGTTCCACTAAGCAGAGATCGAAGACCGAGTGCAGGAGGCCAAGTCATGTCGACCACCGCAACCCCTACTGGCGTGGACGAGCTCGCGGGTGCCCACCAGCTCTCCGCTGCCGACCGCTGCGACAGCTGTGGAGCCCAGGCGTACATCCGCGTCGTCGTGAACAGCGGAGAACTGCTGTTCTGCGCCCACCACGGCAAGAAGTACCAGGAGAAGCTCTCCAGCATTGCTCAGAGCTGGCACGACGAGTCCGCGCGGCTCTTCGAGGAGCAGCGCCCCTGATCGTCCGGGCCACCGCCCCCGATCGGCCCGACGGACGCTGAGCGCGTCCTACAGGCCGACGCCGAGCCGCTTCGCGATGACCTCGCGGGCGGCTCGAGCTGTTTCATCGGCACGCACGAGTCGCGGATCGACGACCGAGTACTCCAGGCCGTTGAGCTCGGCGATCCGCGTCAGGATCGCATCGGCGAGCACCGGGTTCTTGGCGAGCAGCGGACCGTGCAGGTGGGTGCCCAGCAGCGATCCGGCGAGGTGTCCCTCGAAACCCTCCCCGTCGCCGGTCCCGTGCAGGACACGGCCGAGCACGGTGCCGGGATCGATCCCCTCGAAGCGCCGCAGATGGTTCTCGAAGCCCACCAGCACGCCGGCGGACGACTCGACGACCAGGTCGTCGGTGGCACGGGCGGCGGCGGGGACCGCGCGGCCCGGGAACACGCCGATCCCCTGCACGACGCCCGACGAGGTCGTGAACGACTCCGCCAGCAGCTCCCAGCCCGCCCCGATCGCGACGATCTCGGTTCCGGAGTCGGCCCAGCCGCGCACGGTGGCGTCGACGTCGCGGAGCACGTCGAGGACCCCGGGGAGGTCCTCGTCGGCACCGGTGCCGGCGACCAGGACGTCGGGGCGGTCGCGGAAGTCGTCGCGGTGGCGCAGGGGCACGAGGTCCGCGTCGAGTCCGGCCCAGCGTGCCCGGGCGACGAGGACGCGGGCGTTCGCCGCATCGCCGTTGCTGTCGAGCACGTCGGGGGCGAGCACGCCGATCCGCAGAGAGGTCACGAGGTCTCCTCGCGGTTGGAGGTGAGCTGGAGGTGGGCGCGGGTCCGGCGCATCGAGTCGGCGGAGAAGACGATCGTCTTGCGTCCGGTCGACGGTGCCGGCAGGGCCAGGAAGCCGTCGAGAGCGCGGCCCAGATCCTCGTCGACCGCGTCGATCGCGACTCCGTCGTACTGCAGGTGGAGGGCGGCCTCGTGGGCCTTGGATCCCGAGACCACCCGCACGCGTCCGAGTCCGGACGTGTCGACGGGCCAGAAGTACGAGGGATCGCGCACGTCGGAGCCGATGGCGAGCATGATCTGCTCGGTCCCCGTCGGGATCTCGGAGATGTTCAGCCGGTAGCTCGCCGGGTTCTGCACCAGGACGAACTCGACCTCCTGGCCGCGGACGACGACGACCTCCCCCCGTCCGAACACGGGCGCGATCGAGGACAGGGCGGCGGAGGTGGTGCCCGCATCGAAGCGGTCGCCGAGAACGGCGCGTGCGGTCGAGACGGCGGCGGCGGCGTCCACGGCGTAGTGGACACCGCGCGCCGGGAGCCCGACGTCGAGCAGGACTCCCTCGCTCAGGATCTCGGCCGCCGTCCCGGTCGTGGCGGAGACGACCGTCGTCGCGCGGTCCGTTCCTGTCGCGGCCTCCGCCGCGTAGCCGAGGCCGCCGGGAGCGGCGGCGCGGACGGCCGGAGCGACTCCGTACCACTGCACCCGATCGGCCGGGATGCTCGTGGCGATGTCGGCCACGTGGCGGTCGTCGGCGTTGAGCACGACCCGACCCGTCGCCCGCTCCGAGATCGTGGCGAGCATCCGCGCGACCATCGAGGGGTCGAAGAAGCGGTCGATCTGATCGACCACGACGTTGGTGAGCACGACGACCCGGGGGCGCATGCGAGGAGCGAGCCGTGCCCCGTGGCCCTCGTCCATCTCGAGGACGGCGATGTCCGCGTCGATGCGACCCCGGAGGTCCGTCCGCTCCAGGAGGGCGGAGGTGAGGCCCTGCGCGATGTTCGCGGTCGAGGGGTTCGTGAACACGCTCAGCCCGTGGGCGCGGAGCACGGCGACGAGCATCTTGGTCGTCGTCGACTTGCCGGCCGAGCCGGTGACGACGACGAGCCCCTCGGGGAAGCCGTCGAGGACCGCGGGCAGGAACCCGGGAGCGACGCGGTTGACGACGAGCCCGGGCACGGCGGAGCCGCCGCCGGGCTTGCGCAGGCGTGCCGTGAAGCGGGCGGCCCTCCCGAGGAGGACCGCCGGCGCGTAGCGGATCACCGGCCTACTCGAGGTAGTCGCGGAGCGACTGCGAGCGGGACGGGTGACGGAGCTTCGCCATGGTCTTCGACTCGATCTGGCGGATGCGCTCACGCGTCACGCCGAAGGTGTCTCCGATCTGGTCGAGCGTCTTCGGCATGCCGTCGCCGAGACCGAAGCGCATGCGGATCACGCCCGCCTCGCGCTCGGACAGCGAGTCGAGGAGCGACTCCAGCTGCTTCTGCAGCATGGTGAAGCCCACGGCGTCCGCCGGGACCACGGCCTCGGTGTCCTCGATGAGGTCGCCGAACTCGCTGTCGCCGTCCTCGCCGAGGGGCGTGTGCAGCGAGATCGGCTCGCGGCCGTACTTCTGCACCTCGATGACCTTCTCGGGGGTCATGTCGAGCTCGCGCGACAGCTCCTCCGGGGTGGGCTCGCGGCCCAGGTCCTGGAGCATCTGACGCTGCACGCGGGCCAGCTTGTTGATGACCTCGACCATGTGCACCGGGATGCGGATGGTGCGGGCCTGGTCGGCCATCGCGCGCGTGATCGCCTGGCGGATCCACCACGTGGCGTACGTCGAGAACTTGAAGCCCTTGGTGTAGTCGAACTTCTCGACCGCGCGGATGAGACCCAGGTTGCCCTCCTGGATCAGGTCCAGGAACTGCATGCCACGACCGGTGTAGCGCTTGGCGAGGCTGACCACGAGTCGGAGGTTCGCTCCGAGCAGGTGGCTCTTCGCGCGCTGCCCGTCCTTCGCGACCCAGCGGAGCTCGCGGACGAGCTCCGGGCTGAGGTCGGTGGAGTTGGCGAGCTTGTCCTCGGCGAAGAGGCCCGCCTCGATGCGCATCGCGAGCTCGACCTCCTCGGCCGCGTTCAGGAGCGCGACCTTGCCGATCTGCTTGAGGTAGTCCTTGACCGGGTCGGCGGTGGCGCCGGTGATCGCCGTGGAGTAGACGGGGACCTCGTCGTCCTCGCCGCCGAAGGAGAGGACGACGAGGTCCCCGTCTACTCCACGGCGA
>NZ_JAMRYM010000060.1:0-22958 GCF_023743255.1 Rathayibacter rubneri
CCCCCGCCACGACGCGGCGAGCGCCGCCCACGCGGCCTCCTCGCCGTCGTCGCGCCGGGACCGGCGCCGCTCGCCCGAGCGACGGGAGGCGGGCACGCCGCGCAGGAGCGCCTCCGTGACGTCGCCGCCCCGAGCGGCCTCGAGCGCGACCGAGCGCAGCAGCCTCCTCCGACGAGCGGCCGGGGCCGCTCCCGCCTCCCCCGCCGAGGCGAGGTGGCCGAGAGCGGACGCCGGTGCCACCCCTGCGGCCAGGAGCACCGAGAGCCGGTGCACGACCGCGGCGACCTCGTCCAGGCCGTCCGAGCGCCTCACCGCCGGGACCGGGCGCGCGGGGGCAGCACCCCCTCGTCGATCCGCAGGCGCCCCGCCGCGTCCACGGCGAAGCACCCCCAGGACGACAGCCGCCGCCGCCCGTCGCGCCGCTCGAGGTGCAGCACGAGATCCAGAGCGCTCACCGCCTGGCGGGCGACCGCCTCCGGTCCGAGCCCCGCCAGGGCGCCGAGCGCCTCCAGCCGCGCCGGCACGTCGGCGAGGGAGTTGGCGTGGATCGTGCCGGCCCCGCCGTCGTGACCGGTGTTCAGCGCGGCGAGCAGCTCCCGGAGCTCCGCGCCGCGGCACTCGCCGAGCACCAAGCGGTCGGGGCGCATGCGCAGCGCCTCGCGAACGAGCCGGTCCAGGCCCACGCCCCCTGCCCCTTCGAGGTTCGGCTGGCGGGACTCGAGCGAGACGACGTGCGGATGCGCGGGCCGGAGCTCCCCCACGTCCTCGATCGCGACGATGCGCTCGTGCGGGGGCGCGCAGCCCAGCAGCGCCTGGAGCAGGGTGGTCTTGCCGGAGCCGCCCGCCCCCGAGACGAGCAGGTTCCACCGCGAGGCGACGGCGCGGCGCAGGAGCGAGTCCTGCCGCTCGTCCACCATGCCCGCCGAGCGCAGGTCGTCGAGGCTCCAGGCCGCGGACTGCGGCACTCGCACCGAGATGAGCGCTCCCGCCGTCGCGACGGGAGGGAGCACGACGTGCACGCGGACCCCGTGCCGCAGCCGGACATCGACGCACGGGCTCGCCTCGTCCACGTGCCGGCCCCCCGCCGCGACGAGAGACACGGCCAGGCGGCGCACCGCCGCCGCGTCGAGTCGCCACTCGGGCTCCCGCACGGCGCCGCCCCCGCGGTCGACCCAGAGACCCGCACCGCCGTTGACGAAGAGGTCCGTGACGGCGGGATCCGCGGCGAACGGCGCGAGCAGCCCGAGGGCGGCGGCACCGGGGCGCACGACGGCCGGCGACGCAGGCGCACGCGGGGCGTCGCCCCGGTACGCAGCAGGGACGAGCGGGACGAAATCGGCGATCATCCCGGCACGGTAGAGCGGACAACGGCTCGAACGCCCGGGCCGATCCGGATCGGTGGAGGCGAGCCGGATGGACGACGATGGGGAGGACGACCGAGGCGCGCCGGTACCCCGGGCCCGCGAGCCCGAGGCTCCAGCGGCGATCCCGCCTCACGGTGCAGCGACTGCACGGGGCGTTGAAAAAAGGGGGCGGCACCCATTGGGGGGAACAGGTGCCGCCTCGGCGGCGCGGGATTGGGGGGAATCACTTGCGCCGCTGAGACCGAAGTTCATTCGGCCGTATGCAACAGTACGGCACAGCGCCCCGATCGCCAAGCTCCGATCCCGCATTCGAGCGACTCTCGCCGATAACCGACGAGTGCCGCGTGAGTGGCAGGCGCCTCCGCGGTCTCCGCTGCGCGCTACGGTGGAGCGAGATCGGCCGGCAGCGGCCGTGCCGGTGCACTCGCGAAGGAGCGAATCGCAGATGACCACTCCCCCGGACGACCTCGCGGCCCCGGCCTCCGAGACCATCGACAACCTCCTCCACGAGACGCGGCGATTCCCGCCCCCCGCCGAGTTCGCCGCGCAGGCCGTCGCGACCGCGCACCTCTACGACGAGGCCGCCGCCGACCGCCTCGGCTTCTGGGCCGACCGCAGCCGCGAGCTGCTGCACTGGCACCGTCCGTTCACGCGCACCCTCGACTGGAGCGAGGCGCCCTTCGCGAAGTGGTTCGACGACGGCGAGCTCAACGTCGCCTACAACTGCCTCGACCGGCACGTGCTCGCCGGTCACGGCGACCGTGTCGCGATCCACTGGGAGGGCGAGCCCGGCGACACGCGCACCCTCACCTACGCGCAGCTCACCGCCGAGGTGAAGCGCGCCGCCAACCTCCTCACCAGCCTCGGCGTCCACGCGGGTGATCGCGTCGCGATCTACCTCCCGATGATCCCGGAGGCGGTGATCGCCATGCTCGCCGTCGCCCGGATCGGCGCGGTCCACTCCGTGGTCTTCGGCGGCTTCAGCGCCGAGAGCCTCCGCGCGCGCATCGACGACGCCGAGGCGAAGCTCGTCATCACCGCCGACGGCGGCTGGCGCAAGGGCTCGGTCTTCCCGCTCAAACCCGCGGTCGACGCCGCCCTCGCGATCGGCGGCGACGACTCCCCCTCCACCGTCGAGCACGTGCTCGTCGTGCAGCGCGGCGGCAACTCCGTCGAGTGGCGGGAGGGCCGGGATCTGTGGTGGCACGAGGAGATCGTCGCGGTCGACGCCGACCACACGGCGCGCGCGTTCCCCGCCGAGCAGCCCCTCTTCATCCTCTACACGAGCGGCACGACCGGGAAGCCCAAGGGGATCCTGCACACCAGCGGGGGCTACCTCACCCAGGTCGCCTACACGCACCGCGCGGTGTTCGACCTGCATCCCGAGACCGACGTCTACTGGTCGACCGCGGACGTCGGCTGGATCACCGGCCACAGCTACGTCGTCTACGGTCCGCTCGCCAACGGAGCGACCCAGGTGATGTACGAGGGCACCCCCGACACGCCCCACACCGGCCGCTGGTGGGAGATCGTCGAGAAGTACGGAGTGACGATCCTGTACGCGGCGCCCACGGCCATCCGCTCGTTCATGAAGCTGGGTCGGCAGATCCCGCAGCGCTTCGACCTCTCGAGCCTGCGGCTGCTCGGGTCGGTCGGCGAGCCGATCAACCCGGAGGCGTGGGTCTGGTACCGCGACGTCATCGGAGGCGGGCGAACGCCGATCGTCGACACGTGGTGGCAGACAGAGACCGGCGCGATGATGGTCTCGCCGCTGCCCGGGGTGACGACTCTCAAGCCCGGCTCGGCGCAGGTGCCCCTCCCCGGGATCTCGATCGACGTCGTCGACGAGGCCGGGCGCTCCGTCGGTCAGGACTCCGGCGGCCTGCTCGTGATCACGGAGCCCTGGCCCGCGATGCTCCGCGGCATCTGGGGCGACCCGGAGCGCTACGTCGAGACCTACTGGTCGAAGTTCGGCGACCGCTACTTCGCCGGCGACGGCGCGCGGCGGGACCGCGACGGCGATCTCTGGCTGCTGGGCCGCGTCGACGACGTGATGAACGTCTCCGGACACCGGCTCTCGACGGCCGAGATCGAGTCGGCCCTCGTCTCGCACCCGGTCGTCGCCGAGGCAGCGGTCGTGGGCGCGGCCGACGAGGCCACCGGCCAGGCGGTCGTCGCGTTCGTCATCGCCAAGGCGAGCCAGGCGGAGTCGCTGGCGGGCGGGCACGACGAGCTGGTCGCGACGCTCAAGGCGCACGTCGCCGAGCACATCGGAGCGATCGCCCGGCCGAAGCGCATCCTGATCGTCCAGGAGCTCCCCAAGACCCGCTCGGGCAAGATCATGCGCCGGCTGCTGCGCGACGTGGCGGAGGGACGCGCCGTGGGCGACACGACGACCCTCGCGGACACGCAGGTCATGACGATCATCTCGTCCGCGGTCGCCGCGGACTGAGAGCGGGGCCCGGGATCTCCCGGGCCCCGCCGACGGGATCAGGCGAAGGCGACGACCAGCTCGACCTCGACGGGAGCGCCGAGCGGGAGCTCCGCGACTCCGACGGCCGAGCGCGCGTGGCGGCCGGCCTCCCCGAAGACGTCTCCGAGCAGTTCGGAGGCCCCGTTGATCACTCCGGGCTGGCCGGTGAACCCGGAGGCGGAGGCGACGAAGCCGGTGAGCTTGACGATGCGCGTGACGCGGTCGAGGGAACCGATGGCGTCGGCGACCGCGGCGAGGGCGTTGAGCGCGCAGACGCGGGCGAGCGCCTTCGCCTCCTCGGGGTCCACGAGACCGTCGCCCGAGCCGACCTTCCCGATCGCGGGCAGGGCGCCGTCGACGAAGGGGATCTGCCCGGCGGTGAAGACGAGGTGCTCGTGCACCACGGCGGGCACGTACGCGCCCGCGGGGGCGGCGACGGCGGGCAGCTCGATCCCGAGCTCGGCGAGGCGCTCCGCGACGGAGGGCCCGCTCACGCGCCGGCCTCGACGACGGGGCGCTTGAGGTAGGCGACGAGCCCGCCCTCGGGACCGGTCACGATCTGCACCAGCTCCCACCCCTCGGAGCCCCAGGTGTTCAGGATCGCCGTGGTGTTGTGGATCATCAGCGGGGTGGTGACGTACTCCCAGCGCGGAACGGACATGGCTCTCCTCGAGTGAAGGGCGCGCCGCCGCGAGGCGGTGCGGGCGGACGTCGGCCGCGTCCGGTGCGGTCGCGGCGACTACGCTGATTCTATGTCGGGGGCAGGCGGGACCAGGGTCGTCAAGTCGATCGGAGGCGCCGTGGGCGGCCTGATCGGAGTGGTGGCGATGAGCGTCATCGCGGGGGTCCTGGTGGCCGCGTCGATCACCCCGGCGATCGCGCTCGGGGGCATGGCCGCGAACAACGGCGTGCAGATGTTCGACAACCTCCCCGGGTACCTCGAGATCGGCACCCTCGCCGAGAAGAGCAACATCTACGCGAAGGACGCCGCCGGCCAGGACGTCCTGCTCGCGTCCTTCTACGCGCAGAACCGGGTCGAGGTCGGCTGGGACGACATCTCGCCGTTCGTGAAGGACGCCGTCGTCGCCTCCGAGGACCCGCGCTTCTACGAGCACGGCGGCATCGACCTGCTCGGCACCGTGCGCGCCGCCGCGACGACCGCCGTCGGCGGACGGGTGCAGGGCGGCTCCTCCATCACCCAGCAGTACGTGAAGAACGTGCTCGTGCAGAAGGCGGAGGCCCTCTCGGATCCGATCGAGCGCGACGCCGCCTACCGCGAGGCGACCGAGACGACCCCGGAGCGCAAGGTCGCAGAGATGCGGCTGGCCATCGGCCTCGAGAAGCAGTACCCCAAGAACGACATCCTGCTCGGGTACCTCAACATCGCGCTGTTCGGAGGAACGGTCTACGGCATCGAGGCCGCCGCGAACTACTACTTCGGCATCAGCGCGCGCGACCTGAGCCTCGCGCAGTCCGCGGCGCTCGTCGCGATCGTCAACAACCCCGAGAAGTTCCGCTTCGACCGGCCGGGCGACCCCGCCAATCCCGCCGCCGAGGGGTATCCCGAGACGCTCAACCGGCGCAACTACATCCTCGCGCAGATGAACAAGGAGTCGAAGGCGACTCCGGAGCAGATCGCCGAGGCGGCCGCGACCCCGGTGGCCCCCGCGATCACCGAGCCCAGCACCGGCTGCCAGACCGCGGGCATCGCCGCGTTCTTCTGCGACTACGTCACCTGGGTGATCAAGAACGACGACGCCTTCGGGGCGAGCCAGGACGAGCGCGACGCGACGTTCAAGCGCGGCGGCTACCAGATCTACACGACCCTCGACACGGAGCTGCAGCAGGCCGCGGTCTCGGCCACGGACGCCTGGGTCCCCAAGTCGATGGCGTCCGTCGACATCGGCAGCTCGAGCGTCTCGGTCGAGGTCGGCACGGGCCGGATCCTCGCGATGACGCAGAACAAGGACTACTCCAACGACCCGGACGTCGCCGGCGCCAACTACACGAGCGTCAACTACAGCACCGACTTCGGCTACGGCGGATCCTCCGGCTTCCAGGTCGGGTCGACCTACAAGGTGTTCACGCTCGCCGAGTGGCTGCAGGAGGGGCGCTCGCTGGGCGAGAGCGTGAACGGCGCGCGCCGGGCCTACACGAACTTCCGCGACAGCTGCGAGCCCGACGGGATCTACTACGGCGAGTCGTGGGACCCCAAGAACGACGAGGGCGGCGACGGCGGCGTGTACTCGGTCGTGGACGCCACGAAGGGCTCGATCAACACGGGCTTCGCGGCGATGGCCGAGCAGCTCGACCTCTGCGGCATCCGCAACACGGCGCTCGCGATGGGCGTGCATCGCGCCGACGGGACCGAGCTGCAGAAGTTCGCCCCGACGATCCTCGGCACGAACGAGATCGCTCCGCTGACCATGGCGACCGCGTTCGCGGGCTTCGCGAACAAGGGCACCGTCTGCACCCCGGTGGCCATCGACCGGATCGTCGACCGCTCCGGCGCCGACGTCGCCCCGCCGACCTCGGAGTGCACGCAGGGGCTGTCCGAGAAGGTCGCGGCCACCGCCGACTTCGCCCTGCAGCAGGTCATGACCGGAGGGACGGGCCGCGCGTCGGCCACCGGGACCGGCATCCCGCACATCGGCAAGACCGGCACCACCGACAACGCGGTGCACACCTGGATGGTCGGCGCCAGCACCGAGGTCGCGACGGCGACCTGGGTCGGCAACGTCGTCGGCAAGACCTCGATGCGCGGACTGCGCCTGAACGGCGTGAACGCCGGGCAGGTCCGTCATCAGATCTGGCCGAGGATCATGCGGGTCGCCGACGCGAAGTACGGCGGCACGGCGTTCCCCTCCCCGGAGCGCTCGCTCGTCGACGTGCCGCAGGAGGCGGTCCCCGAGGTCTCGGGCCAGAACCCGGCCGCCGCGGCCGAGCGCCTGCGCCAGCTCGGCTTCACCGTCACCGTCGACCCGGCCCGCGTGCCCTCCGACCGGCCCGCGGGGTCCGTCGCCGGGACGAACCCCCCTGCCGGCTCCCGCGTCGCGCGGGGCACGGCGATCGTGCTGAAGGTGAGCGCCGGGGCGACGCCGGCACCGACGCCCGGAGGCTGATCCCCTCCCACCGGGTGCCCGGCGGGGTCGTGCAGAATGAACGCGGTCGCGCCTCGCGACAGGACGCTCGAGAGAAGGACACATGACCGGACGCAGCCGACGCCCCCTGACCACCGCTCTCGCGACCGTCGCCGCGGCCGGCACCGCCGCCGCGGTCTGGGGGATCGGCATCGAGCGGACGATGTTCACCGTCCGCCGCATCAGCGTCCCCGTCCTGCCCGAAGGCTCGGTGCCGCTGCGGATCCTGCACCTCTCGGACCTGCACATGGCGCCCTGGCAGTCGAAGAAGCTGGAGTGGCTGCGCTCCCTCGTCGCGCTCGCCCCCGATCTCGTCGTCGACACGGGCGACAACCTCGGCCACCGCGACGGGGTCCTCGGGATCCGGCGCGCCCTCGAGCCGTTCGCCGGGATCCCGGGCGTGTTCGTGCACGGGTCCAACGACTACTTCGGTCCCCGGGTGAAGAACCCGCTGCGCTACTTCCGCGGACCCTCGAAGAACCCTCAGGCGCATCAGAGCGATCTCGACACCGCCTCGCTGAGCCGCTTCTTCTCGGACGATCTGGGCTGGACCGACCTCAACAACACCGCCACGAGCATCGAGGTGCGCGGCACCCGGATCGAGTTCTTCGGCGTCGACGACCCGCACATCTCGCGGGACAGGATCGACCTGGTCGCCGGCGCCGTCGACGAGCTCCGCGCGTCCGAGGAGGGGTCCGCCGACGTCAGCATCGGAGTGGCGCACGCCCCCTACCAGCGGGTGCTCGACGACTTCGTCGCGCGCGGCGCCGAGGTGATCCTCGCGGGCCACACGCACGGCGGGCAGGTGTGCGTCCCGGGCTTCGGCGCCCTCGTGACCAACTGCGACATCCCCCGTGACAAGGTGGCCGGCTTCACGACGTGGGACAACGGCCTGCGCAGCTCCTACCTCAACGTCTCGGCGGGGGTCGGCACGTCGATCTACGCGCCCGTGCGCTTCGCCTGCCGCCCCGAGGTGACGCTCGTCACGCTCGAGCCCGCACGCTGATCGAGCCGTTCCGCCGGGGTCGCGCGTCGCGCCGATCGGGCCGTTCTTGCGGGCCGTGAATATCGGCTATCATTGACGAGGTTCGCACGCGTCAGCGGTGCGAGCACTCCACCGGGGTGTGGCGCAGCTTGGTAGCGCGCCTCGTTCGGGACGAGGAGGTCGTGGGTTCGAATCCCGCTACCCCGACCGGTGAGAAGCCCGGCCAGGATCCATGATCCGGCCGGGCTTCGTCGTTCCCGGGCTTCGTCGATCCCCGGCTTCGTCGTTCCCGGCTACGTCGTTCCCGGCGCACCGGTCGCGCGGTGCTCGGGCGCTGCTCCGGATCGCCACGATCGGCGACTCCCGCCGGATGCGCCGCCGATCCGCGCTCCAGCCCGCGGGCACAGGAAGGGCGGTGCAGACTGGAGGACCGTCGACGGGGCCGGCCCTCGTCCGTCCTCGGTCGCCGCCGGCGATCCCCTCCGAGAGGAGCACCGTGACCCGGTCCCTCACCCGTCTGACCGTCGCCGTCGGCGTGCCCTACCTCGGCGCGCTCGCCGCGATCGCGTTCTGGCCCGTCCCGGTCGACTCCGGCCTGAGAGGCGGCCTCGGGCGGCTCCTCGCCCGGCTCGACCGCCTGGGCCTCGGCTTCGTCGACTACGACCTGATCGAGCACGCCGCGAACGTGGCGCTCTTCGTGCCCCTCGGACTCCTGGTGGCCCTGCACCTCCGGGCCCGCTGGGCCGGGCTCGCCGTCCTGCTCGGAGCGGTCACGAGCATCCTCATCGAGACGGGGCAGCTGCTCTGCCTCGAGGCGCGCTACGCGCGGGCCGACGACGTGCTGATGAACACGATGGGAGCCGCCCTCGGAACCCTGCTCGGGATGCTCCTGCGCGCCCTCCTGCGCCGCAGGGAGCGACGGCGACGAGCGGAGTGGGACCTCGCCTTCGCGCACCTCCCCGCGCGCGGAGAGGACCGCGGGCGAGCGCTGGGGTGATCCCGGAACCCGAAGGCGCCGCCGCGACGCATCGACCGGTGCCCGGACGGACGACGACGCCGAAGGGCGGAGAGGGCTCCGGCTCGCGCCGGCCCTCCTCCGACCTCCGGCGTCGTGGTGGTGTGCTCCGGGTCAGCGGCCGAGGCCGCGGTACTCCCAGCCGGCGGCGCGCCACGCGGCGGGGTCGAGGCAGTTGCGGCCGTCGACCACGAAGCGGTTCGCGACGAGGTCGCCCACGACGGACGGGTCCAGCGCGCGGAACTGCTTCCACTCGGTCACGACGACGACGGCGTCGGCACCGCGCAGGGCCTCGTCGATGTCGGTCGTGTAGGTGACGTCGGGGTAGCGGCGCTTCGCGTTCTCGATCGCCTCGGGGTCGGTGGCGACCACGGTCGCGCCGAGGTCGTGGAGGCGGGCCGCGACGTCGAGCGACGGCGAGTCGCGGACGTCGTCCGACTCCGGCTTGAAGGCGAGACCGAGCACGGCGACGCGCTTGCCCTCGACCGAGCCGCCGAGGCCCTCGGCGACCAGGTCGACCACTCGCTGGCGTCGGCGCAGGTTGATCGCGTCGACCTCCTTGAGGAAGGCGACGGACTCGCCGACGCCCAGCTCCTCGGCGCGGGCCGAGAAGGCTCGGATGTCCTTCGGGAGGCATCCGCCGCCGAAGCCGATGCCGGCGTTGAGGAAGCGGCGGCCGATGCGCACGTCGTGGCCGATCGCGTCGGCGAGCTGCGTGACGTCGGCGCCGGTGACCTCGGCGATCTCGGCGATGGCGTTGATGAACGAGATCTTGGTCGCGAGGAAGGCGTTGGCCGAGACCTTCACCAGCTCGGCCGTCGCGTAGTCGGTGACGACGAGGGGGGTGTCGGCGGCCAGCGCGGTCGCGTAGACCTCGTCGAGCACGGCCTTGGCGGCGGCACCCGCGTCGGTGGACGGGACGCCGTAGACGAGGCGGTCGGGGCTGATGGTGTCCTGGACGGCGAAGCCCTCGCGGAGGAACTCCGGGTTCCAGACGAGTGTCGCACCGGTCGGGGCGATCATCTCGGCGAGGCGCGCGGCGGTGCCGACCGGGACGGTCGACTTGCCGACCACGATCGAGTCCGGGGTGAGGTACGGCAGGAGGCCCTCGAAGGCGGCGTCGACGAAGCGCATGTCGGCCGCGTTCTCACCCGGCTTCTGCGGGGTGCCCACGGCGACGAAGTGCACGGCGGCACCCGCCGCGTCGGCGGTGGTGGTCGAGAACCGGAGCCGACCGGAGGCGACGCCAGCGGACAGCAGCTCGGGCAGGCCCGGCTCGAAGAACGGAGCGGTGCCGGCGGCGAGGGCGTCGATCTTCGCCTGGTCCACATCGATGCCGATGACGTCGTGGCCGAGCTCGGCCATCGCGGCGGCGTGGACGGCTCCGAGGTAGCCGCAACCAATGACAGAAAGCTTCACAGGGGTTCTCCGAATCGTGGACGTGGTGGGTGTCGCGTCGGCGACGGCGGGCAGAGGGAGGTTCTGGGGAGCGGCGGGGTGCGCAGGAGCGCTCTACCGCCGCGCCAATGCTCTCAGATCGCGGGAGATGTCGGAGACGGCTCCCGCGATCTCGGCGGCGACCCGCGCGTGCGTGGCCTCGCTGCGGCCGATCGGATCGTCGATGTCGTCGCCTCCGTCGGCCCGCGGAGCACGCCCGCGATGGGCCGCGGCGAGCCGGACGACGGTGCGCAGGCGCACCGCGGGATCGTCGACGGCCGGGATCGGCACCTCGGCGATGACGAACGGCAGCACCCGGGCGAACTCGAGCAGCGTGAAACCGCGCAGGAGGATCGAGGGGAACCTCCTCGCCGCGTCGACGAGGTGCTCGCGGGTCATCGTCAGCATGACGTCGGCCTCGGCGACGAGCTCCTCGGTGAGCCGGGCGCTTGCGTGGCCGGCGGGCTCGCCGCCGTACTCCGCGCTCAGCCGGGACGAGACCGGGTCCATCGGATGGCCGTCCCTCGTCTGCACTCCGGCGCTGCGGAGGGAGAAGAGCGGCCCTCCCGCCGGTGACGTCGCTTCCGCGAGCGAGTGCCGGAGGAGCTGCTCCGCCATCGGCGACCGGCAGATGTTCCCGGTGCAGACGGACAGGATCGTGAAGACCGGAGCCTCCGAGGCCGCCGCCGGCTCGGAGGGCCGCCAGCCCCGTCGGACCCGACGCGATCCGTCGTCTCCCGAGAACGTCATGCCCGGCCGATCAGACGGCGCTCGGCGCGGGGGCGGTCGGGTTCTCGGCCCGCGCCCCCGACCGCTCGGAGCCGTAGTAGCTCGTGTAGTAGTAGCCGTAACCGCGGCCGACCTGACCGCGGGGCGGGACGCGGTTGAGGATCACGCCGAGGGTGTGGCCGCTCACGCGCTCGAGGTTCTGGATGGCCTTGCCGAGCTCGTCCGTCGTCGTCTTCCCCGCCGAGATCACGACGAGCGCGCCGTCGGTGCGGGCGGTCAGGATCGCACCGTCGGTCACGGGGAGCAGCGGAGGAGCATCGACGATGACGATGGCCTCGCGGGCGATCTCGTGCAGGAGGATGTCCATCCCGTTCGAGCCGAGCAGCTCGCTCGGGTTGGGCGGGATCGACCCGGCGCCGAGGATCCAAAGATTGCCGGAGGGGCCCCACGGCTGCAGGACGTCCTGGAGCTCGGCCTTGCCGATCAGCAGGTCGGTCAGGCCCACGCCCGGGACGAGGCCGAAGGACTTCGCGACGGTGGGCTTGCGGAGGTCGCCGTCGACGACGACCGTGCGCTGGCCGGAGGCGGCGAGGGTGACGGCGAGGTTCGCGGTCACCGTCGACTTGCCGTCGGAGGGCAGGGGGCTGGTGACGACGATGATGCGCGGCGGGCTGTCGACGTTCATGAACTGGAGGTTCGTGCGCAGCTCGCGGAGCGCCTCGGCCAGCGCGTGCTTGCCGTCGGACGCGACGTAGTCCGTGGTGTCGGCCTCCGGCACGATGCGGTTGGTCTCGTTGAGCCGCTTGTCGACGGGCAGCGTGCCGACGACCGGGAGGTCGAACAGGCGCTCGACCATCTCGGCGGTGCGGATGCGGCGGTCGAGCGTGTTGCGGACGAAGGCGTAGACGAGCCCGAGCACGAGGCCGACGAGCGCGCCGACGGCCAGGACGAGGCGGAGGTTCGGGAAGTCGGGCGAGCTCGGCAGCGCCGCGGACTGGACGACCGACAGGCCGACGGTGTCGCCGACGCCGGTCTCCTGATTGACCTGCTGGATGCGCGTGGCGAGGGCCGAGACCCAGGCGTCGGCGAGCTTCTGCGCGCCCTCGGGCGTCGAGGCGGTGGCCTGGACGGTCATGACGGGTGCGGTCGTCTCGGAGGTCACCGTGATCGCCGAGATGAGCGAGGACGCACTGAGGTCGAGGCCGAGGTTCGTGATGGCGATCTCGGCCACGTCGCGGGAGGTGGCCAGCGGCAGGTAGGTCTGGAGGCTCGACCGCGCGACGGTGTCGGCGATCTGGCGGGAGTAGATCGCCTGGCTCTCGTCGCCGCCCGCAGCGACCTTCGCCGAGACGATGCCCTGGGAGTCGGCGACGTAGCGGGGCTTCTGGGTCAGGGACCAGCCGAAGGCCACCAGGGTGCCGAGGAGGATCGCTGCGACGATCGCCAGCCAGTGATCACGGAGAAGTCGGAGGACGTCTCTAAGTTCCACAGTGTCAAGTTCCTTCACTGGTTCGGATCGAGGCGCGACCGTCGGAGACGGTGAGCCCTGGAATTGTTACACAGCCGTGTATCCGCGCTGTTTCGCGGCGCATCAGGTGTGCACCCCGTCGGGGGTGGGCCGTGCGGGACTCCTCCTCGTCATCACCCCGAGCGCGACGAGCTCGTCGACCGCCGCGCCGACGGCCTCCCGCGGGTCCACTCCGTCGGGTGCACCGCCCACGTCCGCGAGCACGGCGGCGACGAGGTCGTCCCCGCCTACTCCGCTGCCGACGAGGCGCCAGACGGACGGGCCGATCCCGGAGAGGCGGACGAGGGTTCCCGCGCAGAAGACGAGCAGCTCGCCGGAGGGCGTGAGGAGCGCGTCGTCGGCCGGTGCGCACGCGAGGTCGGCCTCGTCGCCCGCCCCCTCCGGCAGCGGGAGCGCCAGCACCTCGTCCCAGATCGACGGAGCGGGGACGTCGAGCGACGAGAAGAGCTGCTCGACGAGGTCGAGCGCCGCCGCGGACTCGGAGTACACGAGCCGGCGGACCCCTCCGAGCGCGCGCAGCGTCTCGACGAGGTGCAGGATCGGGCGCGGACGGGCCGAGAGGTAGGAGGTCTGCGGCACGAGGTCGTCCACCGCCTCGGTCGGATCGACCGGCTCGAGGAAGGGCTCCGCCACCCCGGGGCGACGGTCCAGCAGGACCACTCCGGCGAGCACGAGGGGGGCGGCGGGACGGGGCAGGAGTCCGAGACCGCCGGGCGCGAGCTGCGCCTTGGGCGCGGTCCCGGTCAGCGGCTTGACCGAGAGCGGCTTGGGGTACGGCACCACGGCGCCGTCCTCCGCGACCGCGACGGTCTCGTCGGTCACGTAGCCGAACCGGCTCCCGAGGGCCCGCGCCATGGTGGTCTTGCCGGTGCCGGACGCCGCGACGAAGGCGAGGACGCGGCCGGACCCGTCGGCGACGCCGCAGGCGTGCAGCATCAGGAGGTCGTGGCGGCGGACGCCGATCGCCTGCACGGTGAGGGTCGAGGTCAGCGACTCCTCCAGCTGGGCGACGGAGTCGGCGAGGACGCCGACGCCGTCACCGCTCGGGCGCGAGGGCAGGACATCGGCGTGGACGACCTGCCCTCCACCCGCGGCCGGGACGAGGCACTCCGCCCAGCTGGCGGTGATCCGCTCGACGTCCCGGTCGGAGAGGCCGCGGCCGAACACCACCCGGAACGGCACGTCGAGGACCGAGACGGCCATGCTCCGCTCCGGAGTCGCGTGGTGCGTGCCGCTCAATACGCGCCGTCTCGGGCGAGCACGGCACGCGCCGTCTTGAAGAGGATGATCAGGTCGCCCGTCATCGACCAGTTCTCGACGTAGTAGAGGTCGAGGCGGACGGTGTCCTCCCACGACAGGTTGGAGCGGCCGCTGACCTGCCAGAGGCCGGTGATGCCCGGCTTCATGAGGAAGCGGCGGTGGACGTGCTCCTCGTACTGCTCGACCTCGCGGGCCAGCGGCGGGCGCGGTCCGATGAGGGACATGTCGCCGCGGAAGACGTTGAGGAACTGGGGCAGCTCGTCGAGGCTGAAGCGGCGCAGCACGGTGCCGACCTTGGTGACGCGCGGGTCCTTCGCCATCTTGAAGAGGACGCTGTTGCCCTCGTCGCGCTGCTGCGCGGCCAGCGCGGCGAGGCGGGCCTCGGCGTCGACCACCATCGAGCGGAACTTGAGCATCTCGAAGGTCGCGCCGTTCAGCCCGATCCGCTCCTGGCGGAAGAGGATCGGGCCGGGGCTCGTCGTCTTGACGAGGATCGCGACGACGATGAGCACCGGGGCGCTCAGGATGATCAGGAGCGTCGACGCGGCGATGTCGAAGAGGCGCTTGGCGAAGCGCTGGCGCCCGTCGAAGCGGGGCGTCTCGACGTGGATGAGCGGCAGGCCCGCCACCGGGCGGGTGTGGATCCGCGGACCGCCGATGTCGGTGAGGCTGGGGGCCACGACCAGGTGCTCGCGGCCGGGCTCCAGCGTCCAGCTGAGCTCGCGGATGCGCTGGGGGGCGAGCTCGTCCGAGCTGGTGACGACCACCGTGTCGGCCCCGGTCGCATCCATGACGGCGCGGACGCCGTCGACGTCGGTGAAGCCGTGGACCGCCAGGCCCTTCAGCTCGTCGTCGGCGAGGAGCGCCTCCGCTCCCCCCGGCGAGGTCGAGACCGCGCCGACGAGCTTGTAGCCCGCCTCGGTGCCGCGGCGCAGCTCGCGGGCGGTGTGCAGGACGCTCGCACGCGACCCCAGGAGCACGACCTGGTTGGCGAAGCGGCCCTGGCGGCGCTGCCGCGTGAGCCAGGCCCGCCAGCCGAGACGGCCGACGCAGATGAGCAGGATCCCGGCGGGGAACGCGGTGATGATGTAGCCGCGCGCCAGGAGGATCTGCAGGAGGTAGGCGATGATCGCCACGATGCCGAACAGCCAGATGGAGGCGTCGACTATGCGACGGTACTCGACGTAGCCGGTGCCGATGATCCGCCGGTCGCGGGTGTCGAAGACCTGCAGGGCGATGAGCCAGCCGAGCACCAGGATGACGGAGACCCACGCGTAGGTGATGGGGATCTCGACCGGGTTGTTGAACCCGACGTCGGAGCCCAGATCGAGGTCGAACCAGAAGAGCTGGGTGCCGAGGACGGAGACGAGGATCGCGATGATGTCCGTCGCCAGGAGTCGCCGACGGTAGTCCTGCTCCCAGGACGTTCCGCGCTTCGGAGTGGTCTCCTGCGCCGCCATCGATCCCCCCGACCTCTCCTCGTGCTCCGAAAGGCGTAGTTCCGTTTCCGGTGATGTCACGCCCGCAAGGCTACCCACTAGTTCGTTTCGCGTGGGTGACGCGACAGCGAGGATGCCTCGGGGACTCCGCCGCGCAGCCGGCCCCGGCTCTCCTGCAGGTAGCAGGATCCGCAGAGCGACTCGTACGTGACGGACGCGCCGTCGATGGCGACCTGGTCGCCGTCGAAGACGAAGCGGCCGTCCACGACGCGACCGTTGAAGATCGCCTTGCGCCCGCACCGGCAGATCGTCTTCAGCTCCTCGAGGCTGTGCGCGATCTCGAGGAGGCGCCTGCTGCCCGGGAATGCGGCCGTCCGGAAGTCGGTGCGGATGCCGTAGGCCAGGACCGGCACGTTCTCGAGGATCGCGATCCGCAGCAGATCGTCGACGTGCGACTCGGGCAGGAACTGCGCTTCGTCGACGAGGAGCGCGCTCACGTCGCGCGCCGACTCGGCCAGGGTGCGGGCGCGCGCGGCGGTGAAGACGGCCACCGGGTCCTCGTCCGGGCGGAAGAGGATGTCCACCGGACGGGTGACTCCGAGTCGCGACACGATGAGCTCCTCGCCCTTCGTGTCGACCGACGGCTTGGCGAGCAGGACGCGGTGTCCGCGCTCCTCGTAGTTGTGCGCGGCCTGCAGGAGCGAGGTGCTCTTGCCGCTGTTCATCGCTCCGTAGCGGAAGTACAGCTTGGCCATCAGGTCTCCTCGGGGCTGGTGCGGGGGGCGCGGCTCACTCGAGGAATCCGTCCTCGGCGGCGCGCCGGATGAGCTCTGCGCGGCGGCTCGCTGGTCGGCCCACCTTGGCGTACTTCTGGCGCACACGGCGCAGATAGGTCTTCGCGGTCTCGAACTGCACGTGCATCGCGGCGGCGACCTCCGGCGTGCTGGCGCCGCCGACGTACAGCCGGAGCGCCTCCAGCTCCCCCGCGCTCAGCTTCGGGCGCTGCTGCGCGGCGACCCCGATGGGCAGCGGGCGCCACTGCGTCGCGGATCCGGCGTTCGAGCGCATCTCCATCGCGGAGCGCGCGCTCTCCATCACGTCCCGCATGGGCTGGGACTTGGCGAGGTGCCTGGCCGCTCCCGCGCGGAGGCACCGGTCGCGGACCTCGTCGTCCTCCCGCTCGGACAGCACGATCACGGTCGCCCCCGCGGCTCGGCAGGTGCGGATCCGCGCCTCGATCGAGATGGGCTCGCCCAGCTCGAAGTCCATGATGACGACCTGGGTCGGGAACACGGTGCTCGTGACGAGCTCCATCCAGGTGCCGGCGCTGACGACGAGGTCGAAATCGGGCGCGTTGGCCGCGATCCAGCTGCTCATGCTGTCGAGCAGGAGCTCGTGGTCGTCGAGGATCCCGAGGCGCACGGGGCGGCGGGGCTCGTCGTCGGCGCTCCGAGCGGAGGAGCCGGGCGAGGGCTCGCCGGAGCGGGTCACCATGCGTCGATCCTATCGGCGCGACGGGGGTCAGAAGAGGGTCGGCTGACCGACGCCCGGCAGGATCGACGCCCGCTCGGCTCCGAGCTCCTCGGCGAGCAGCCCCCCGTGCTGGAGCGGCCGACGATCGCCGCCGAGCACCTTCAGCATCCCGAGTCCGGACGAGCGCACGGAGCCGGTCGCCGGATCCTCCCTCCCCTGCTCGAGGCGGTGGGCGCGCATCAGGGGCCTGATGCGATCGGCCAGCCAGCGCCGGTACTCCTTCGGAGCGTAGGCCGAGCTGCCGGGGTAGAGGGAGCGGTAGCGCTCGAGCAGCTCGGGGTGCTCGTGGGCGAGCCACTGCAGGAACCACTCCTTCACCCCGGGCTTGAGGTAGAGCGTGGAGTACAGGATCGACGTCGCCCCCGCCTCGCGGCACGCGCGCAGCGACGCATCCAGGTGCGCCGTCGTGTCGGTGAGGAACGGGAGGATCGGCATCAGGAACACGGAGCAGTCGAAACCGGCCTCGCGCGCGGCGGTGACCGTCGCGAGCCTGGCCGCCGCCGTGGGCGCACCCGGCTCGACGGAGCGCTGGAGATCCTCGTCGTAGACGGCGATGGAGACGCCGAGGTCGACGGGGACGTGCTCCGCCGCCTCCTTCAGCAGCGGCAGATCGCGACGGAGCAGCGTGCCCTTGGTGAGGATCGAGAGCGGCGTGCCGGACGCCGCGAGGGCCGCGATGATGCCCGGCATGAGGCGGTAGCGCCCCTCCGCCCTCTGGTAGGGATCGGTGTTGGTGCCCAGGGCCACCGGGTGCCGCCCCCAGCTCGGCCGGGCGAGCTCTCGCGTGAGCACCTCGGCGACGTTGACCTTCACGACGATCTGCGAGTCGAAGTCGCGGCCGCCGTCGAACTCGAGGTACTCGTGGGTCGGGCGGGCGAAGCAGTAGGTGCAGGCGTGGGTGCACCCGCGCATCGGGTTGATGGTCCAGCCGAACGGCATCTTCGACGAGGTGTGCACCCGGTTGAGCGCCGACTTCGCCAGCACCTCGTAGAACGTGATGCCGTCGAACTCGGGGGTGCGGGTCGTCCGCACGAGATCCGTCAGCCGCACGAGGCCGGGCAGGGCGCTCTCGTCGGCCGCGCTCATCGACTGCCCGCTCCACCTCATGGAGCCATTAGAACATACGTTCGAACCTCGCGGGTCGATCGACGCAGGATCGCGACCGGCCCGGAGGCGGAGGTCAGACGGAGGCGCCCAGGGCGAGCGTCTCGGCGGTCGCCGCGACCGTGCGCTCGGCCGCATCCGGAGCGTCGTTCAGGGTCGAGCCGTAGCTCGGGATGAGCGAGCGGATGCGCGGCTCCCAGCCCTTCAGCTCGTCCGGGAAGCAGCGCTGGAGCACGTCGAGCATGATCGGGACGGCGGTCGAGGCGCCCGGCGAGGCGCCGAGGAGCCCGGCGATGGTGCCGTCGGCCCCGGTGATGACCTCGGTGCCGAACTGCAGCACTCCGCCCTTCTTCTCGTCCTTCTTCATCACCTGGACGCGCTGCCCGGCGGTGATGAGGTACCAGTCCTCGGACCGGGCCGTCGGCAGGAACTCGCGCAGCGCCTTCATCTTCTTGCCGCGGCCGGCGACGACCTCGCCGAGGAGGTACTTCATCAGGTC
Source organism: Rathayibacter rubneri (assembly GCF_023743255.1). Taxonomy (NCBI): domain Bacteria; kingdom Bacillati; phylum Actinomycetota; class Actinomycetes; order Micrococcales; family Microbacteriaceae; genus Rathayibacter; species Rathayibacter rubneri. Next base: position 18,507 of record NZ_JAMRYM010000060.1, read on the forward strand.
GAGGTTGTCGCGGGCGACGGCGAGCATCGGGCCGATGTTGTGCGGACGGATCGAGAGCGGCAGGTCGAGCCACGAGCCTCGCTTGAGGAACTTGGGCGTGAATCCGGCGTAGGGGCCGAAGAGGAGCGACGCCTCGCCGTCGACGACCCGGGTGTCGAGGTGCGGCACCGACATCGGCGGCGCGCCGACGGCGGCCTTGCCGTAGACCTTCGCCTGGTGGCGGGCGACGATCTCGGGGTTGTCGGTGCGGAGGAACTGCCCCGAGATGGGGAAGCCGCCGAAGCCCTTGATCTCGGGGATCCCGGACTTCTGCAGCAGATGCAGGGCTCCGCCGCCCGCGCCGACGAAGACGAAGCGGGCGAGGACGCGCTTGGGCGTGCTGCCCACGAGCTGCTTGAGATCGAGCTGCCAGAGTCCGTCCTTGCGGCGGCGGATGTTCGTGACCTCGTGGCCGGTGTCGAGGGTGCCGCCGTTGCCGACCACGTGGTCGAAGAGCTGATGGGTGAGAGCGCCGAAGTCGACGTCGGTGCCCGCCGGGATGCGGGTCGCCGCGTACGGCCCGCCGCCCGCGGGACGCTGCTCCATCAGCAGGGGCGCCCACTCGTGGATCGTCTTGATGCTCTCCGTGAACTCCATGCCGGCGAAGAGCGGCTGGTCCTTCAGCGCCTCGTAGCGCTTGCGGAGGTACTCGACGTTGGCCTCGCCGTGCACGAACGTCATGTGCGGAGCGGCGTTGATGAAGCTCGAGGGCTCGCGGATCGCCCCGGCCTCGACGAGGCTCGCCCAGAACTGGCGCGAGATCTGGAACTGCTCGTTGATCTGGATCGCCTTGGCGGGGTCGACGGAGCCGTCGGCCGCCTCGGGCATGTAGTTCAGCTCGCAGAGGGCGGCGTGGCCCGTGCCCGCGTTGTTCCAGGGGTTCGAGGACTCCTGCGCGACGTCGCCGAGGCGCTCGTAGGCCGCGATCGTCCAGTCGGGCTGGAGCGTGGTCAGGAGGGCTCCGAGCGTGGCGCTCATGATGCCCCCTCCGATGAGGGCGACGTCGACCGGTTCCGAGGAGTTCACGAGAATCGAGTTTACCGTCGCGGGAGGGTCGGCAGCCCGGACGGGGGGCCGCACCGTCATTAAATTCGCGGCTTTTCGACGCGGCCGCCGACGGCGCCGCACGGGCTCTAGCGGTCGGCTCGGTCCGGGCGGCGCCGCAGCGCCGTCAGGAGGAGGCGGGACGCGAGGCGATCAGCTCGGCGATCTGCACGGCGTTCAGGGCGGCGCCCTTGCGCAGGTTGTCGTTGCTGATGAAGAACGCGAGACCGCGGCCCTCGGGGGCGCCCTCGTCGGCGCGGATGCGGCCGACGTAGCTCGGGTCGGTGCCGGCGGCCACGAGGGGCGTGGGGACCTCGCGCAGCACCACTCCGGGAGCGTCGGCGAGCAGCTCGCGGGCGCGCTCCGGGGTGAGCTCGCGCGAGAACTCGGCGTTCACCGAGAGGGAGTGGCCGGTGAAGACCGGGACGCGGACGCAGGTGCCCGAGACGAGCAGGCCGGGCAGCTCGAGGATCTTGCGGCTCTCGTTGCGGAGCTTCTTCTCCTCGTCGGTCTCGTTCAGGCCGTCCTCGACCAGGTTGCCCGCGAAGGGGATGACGTCGAAGGCGATCGGAGCGACGTAGACGGCCGGGTCCGGGAACGTCACGGCCGAGCCGTCGTGCACCAGGTCGAGGAGGCGCTGGTCGGCGACGGCCGCCTTCGCCTGGCCCGCGAGCTCGTTCGCCCCGGCGAGTCCGCTGCCCGAGACGGCCTGGTACGTGCTGACGATCAGGCGGGTGAGCCCGGCCTCGGCGTCGAGCACCTTGAGGATCGGCATCGCGGCCATCGTCGTGCAGTTGGGGTTGGCGATGATGCCCTTGACGGCCTGATCGATCGCGTGCGGGTTGACCTCGCTGACCACGAGCGGGACCTCGGGGTCCATCCGCCAGGCGCTGGAGTTGTCGATGACGAGGGCACCGGCGGCGGCGAAACGCGGGGCCTGCGCGCGGGAGCCGGTCGCTCCGGCCGAGAAGAGCGCGATGTCCAGGCCCGACGGGTCGGCCGTCTCGACGTCCTCCACGACGACGTCCTCGCCGCGGAACGGCAGGGTCGTGCCGGCCGAGCGCGCGGTGGCGAAGAAGCGGATCGAGGCGATCGGGAAGTCGCGCTCCTCGAGGAGGCGGCGCATCACCTTGCCGACCTGTCCGGTCGCGCCGACGACGCCCACGTGGAGGGGGGTGCTGCTCATGCTCTGCTCTTTCGTCCGGGCGGTGGGGCCGCCGCTCGTTCGGTCCGGGAGGGGTCCCGCGGGAGCGGGTACCGGTGAGAAGGTACCGGGCGGGGAGTGCTCTCCGCGCCCGGCCCCGCGCGATCGGCGGAATCGCGGGGGTGGGTGGCCGTCAGCGGCCGGTGCCGGCGTAGACGACGGCCTCGTCCTCGCCGTCGAGCCCGAAGGCGGTGTGCACGACGCGGAGCGCCTCGTTCACCGTGTCGGCGCGCGTGACGACCGAGATGCGGATCTCGCTGGTCGAGATCATCTCGATGTTGATACCGGCCTCGAAGAGCGAGCGGAAGAGCTTGGCCGAGACTCCGGCGTTGGTGCGCATGCCGGCGCCCACGAGCGCGAGCTTCGCGATCTGGTCGTCGTACTGCAGCGACTGGAAGCCGACGTCGTCCTTCTCGGCGTTGAGCGCCATCAGGACGGTCTGGCCGTCGGCCTTGGGCAGCGTGAAGGAGATGTCGGTGAGCCCGGTCGACGCGGCCGACACGTTCTGCACGATCATGTCGATGTTCGATCCGGTCTTCGCGACGATCGTGAAGATCTGGGCGGCCTTCCCCGGGATGTCGGGCACGCCGACCACGGTGATCTTGGCCTCGTTCAGGTCGGCGGCGACGCCGGCGATGATGGGCTCTTCCACGGTCTGTCCCTTCTCGGTGCCGGCTGCTCCGGCGTTGTAGACGATGGTGCCCTCGTTGGGGCTGAACGAGGAGCGCACGTGGAGCGTGACCCCGTGCCTCCGCGCGAACTCGACGGCGCGGATGTGCAGGACCTTGGCCCCGGCGGCGGCGAGCTCGAGCATCTCCTCGCTGGAGATGCGGTCGAGCTTGCGCGCGCGCTTCACCACGCGGGGGTCGGCGGTGAAGACGCCGTCGACGTCGGTGTAGATCTCGCAGGTGTCCGCGCCGAGGCCGGCGGCGAGCGCGACGGCCGTGGTGTCGGAGCCGCCGCGGCCGAGCGTCGTGATGTCCTTGGTGTCGCGATTGAAGCCCTGGAATCCTGCCACGATGACGACGGCGTTCTCGTCGAGCGCCTCGCGCAGGCGCACCGGCGTGATGTCGACGATGCGGGCGGCTCCGTGCTGGGCGTCGGTGATCATGCCGGCCTGGCTGCCGGTGAAAGAGCGGGCCTCGTAGCCCATGCTCTTGATGGCCATCGCGAGCAGCGCCATCGAGATGCGCTCACCCGAGGAGAGGAGCATGTCGAGCTCGCGGGGCGCCGGGATCGGGGTGACCTGGTGGGCGAGCTCGAGGAGGTCGTCGGTGGTGTCGCCCATGGCCGAGACGGCCACGACGACGTCGTTGCCGGCCTGCTTGGTGGCGACGATCCGCTTCGCGACGCGCTTGATGCTCTCCGCGTCGGCGACGGAGGACCCGCCGAACTTCTGGACGATCAGGCTCACGTGCTGCTCCCGGGTCGGTGGCTGGGGGCCGTCGCGACCCGACGAAGGAGTCTACCGGCGGGCGCATGCGCGAGGGGCCATGTTCCGCGTCGCCGGCTCGTCTCCTCCGGCGTCAGTTCTCGACGAGGCGGCGGCCCTCGAAGGCGCGGCCGAGGGTGATCTCGTCGGCGTACTCGAGGTCGCCTCCGACGGGCAGACCCGAGGCGAGGCGGGTGATGCGGATGCCGAGGGTGCTGAGCATGCGCGAGAGGTAGGTGGCGGTCGCCTCGCCCTCGAGGTTGGGGTCGGTCGCGATGATGACCTCCTGCACCTCGCCGTCGGCCAGACGCTGCAGGAGCTGGCGGATGCGGAGCTGGTCCGGGCCGATGCCGTCGATCGGGCTGATCGCTCCGCCGAGCACGTGGTACAGCCCTCGGAACTCGCGCGTGCGCTCGATGGCGGGGACGTCCTTCGCCTCCTCCACGACGCAGATGACGGCGCGGCTGCGGCGCGGATCGCGGCAGATGCCGCACGTCGCCTCCTCGGCCACATTGCCGCAGATGTCGCAGAAGTGCACGCGGCCCCGCAGCTCGAGGAGGATCTCGGCCAGACGGGTCACGTCGAACGTCTCTGTCTGCAGGATGTGGAACGCGATGCGCTGCGCGGACTTGGGGCCGATGCCGGGGAGCCGGCCGAGCTCGTCGATCAGCTCCTGGACGATGCCTTCGTACATGCGGTCGCCTCCTCTCGGTGGGGGCGGACGGGGTGGGGG
>NZ_JAMRYM010000061.1:0-22807 GCF_023743255.1 Rathayibacter rubneri
ATGCCCGCCCCCGCCCCCCCCGCCGCCTTCCCGGTCCGCCGCCCCGTCGAGGGGGAGGCCGCCGTGAAGGAGCCGCGCCGCCGTCGGAAGGGCGCCGGCCGGGTCGACCGCCCCGGCTTCCTCGTCTACGGACTGCTCAGCGCGTTCATCCTCGGCTCGACCTACCCGCTGTGGTGGTCCTTCGTGGTCGCGAGCGGTACCAACGCCACCCGCAGCGAGACGCTGCCGATGGTGCCGGGCGGCAACTTCCTCGCCAACGCGGCGAAGGTGTTCGACGCCCTCCCGTTCTGGACGGCGCTGCTGAACAGCATCATCGTCTCGGGCGTCATCACCGTCTCGGTCGTGACGTTCTCGACGCTGGCCGGCTACGCGTTCGCGAAGCTGAGGTTCCGCGGACGCGACGGGCTGATGATCACGGTCGTGGCGACCATGGCGATCCCGACGCAGCTGGGCATCATCCCGCTGTTCATCCTGATGCGCCAGCTCGGCTGGACCGGCGAGCTCGGGGCGGTCATCGTGCCGACCCTCGTCACCGCGTTCGGCGTGTTCTTCATGCGCCAGTACCTGATCGACGTGATCCCGGACGAGCTGATCGAGGCGGCCCGGATGGACGGGGCGAACCAGTTCCGCACGTTCCTGACCGTGGCGGTCCCCGCGGCCCGTCCGGCCATGGCGATCCTGGCTCTGTTCACGTTCATGATGGCGTGGACGGACTTCCTCTGGCCGCTGATCGTGCTGAACCCGACGAACCCGACCCTGCAGACGGCGCTCGCGCAGCTGCAGTCCGGCTACTACATCGACTACTCGATCGTGCTCACCGGAGCCGTGATGTCGATCGTTCCGCTGCTCGTGCTCTTCGTGCTCGCCGGACGCCAGCTGATCGCCGGGATCATGAGCGGCGCGGTCAAGGGATAGGGCCCGGTGGACACGATCTCGCCTGCTCCGCTCGTCCTGATCGCACGATCTGCGGCGTCGGTGACCTCGGTCGATGCCCGCATCGACCTTCGGTCCCCTCCTTGCAGCTCGCACGATCAGGCCGTGCTCGCGACGGCGATCCCGTGTCCACCAGGCCCTCGGGGGGCGCCGAGCGGCGTCGCGGCTCCACTACCCTCGGAGCACTGAACCGAGAGGCCCCCCATGAGTCCCGACACCGCCTCCGCCGCCCCGACGCTCGAAGAGGTCGCCGCCCGCGCCGGCGTCTCGCGCTCCACGGTCAGCCGCGTCGTCAACAACTCCCCCCGGGTGAAGGATGACGCCGCCCAGGCGGTGCGCAAGGCGATCGAGGAGCTCGGCTACGTGCCGAACCGCGCCGCCCGCTCGCTCGCCAGCCGCAAGACCGAGGTCATCGCGCTCGTGGTGCCGGAGTCGACCGCGAAGGTGTTCGCGGATCCGTTCTTCGCCTCGGTGGTGCAGGGGGCGGCGCTCCGGCTCGCCGACACCGCGTACACGCTCAACATCGTCATCGCGTCGGAGGCGGCGCCCGAGAAGACGCGGCGCTACCTCCTCGGCGGCAACGTCGACGGGGCGCTCGTCGTCTCGCACCACAGCGGCGACCACTCCTACGCCCGGCTCGGCACGAGCCTCCCCGTGGTCTTCGGCGGCCGGCCGCTCAGCGACGAGGGTCAGGGCAGCTACTTCGTGGACGTCGACAACATCGCCTCGGCGCGCGCGATCACCGAGCACCTGCTCGGCCTGGGCCGGCGCGAGCCCGCCATGATCGCCAGCCGCCAGGACATGCCCGCCGCCGTCGACCGCCTGCTCGGCTGGCGCGACGCTGTGCGCGAGGCCGGGCTCGACGACTCCCGCGTCGAGATCGGCGACTACTCGCCGGCCGACGGAGCCGCGGCGATGCACCGCCTGCTCGACTCCGGCCGCCCGATCGACGCGGTCTTCGCCTCCAACGACCAGATGGCGGCGGGCGCTCTCGGCGCTCTGCGCGAGCGCGGCTTCTCGGTGCCGGGCGACGTTGCGCTCGCCGGCTTCGACGGCGACTACTTCGCGCAGGCGGCCGACCCGCCCATCACCACGATGCGCCAGCCCTCGACCGAGCTCGGCTCGACGATGGCGGAGGTGCTGGTGCGGCTGCTCGCCGGCGAGACGGTCGAGCGCGTGACGATCATGCCGACCGAGCTGCTGGTCCGCGGCTCGACGGTCGCGGAAGCCTGAGCCTCCGCGCCGCACCTCTCCGCCCTTCGCTGATCGAGTAGCCCGCGGAGCGGGCGTATCGAGATCCGCATGTCCTGAGTGGGTGGGTCTCGATCCGCGCCTGCGGCGCTACTCGACCAGCAGCAGGCGGAGGGCGACTGGTCGCGAGACGGGGTCTGGCGGGCTCGAAGCTGCTTCTTGGCAGCGGTTTGCCGCCCCTCCCTTGCTGATCGAGTAGCCCGCGCAGCGGGCGTATCGAGATCCGCATCTCCCGGGGGGGGTGGGTCTCGATACGCGCCTGCGGCGCTACTCGACCAGCGGAACCGGGAGCCTTCGTGCCTTCGGCGACTGGTCGCGAGACGCGGTCTGCTGTCGATGCACGCCCGGGTTCCCTTGCTGATCGAGTAGCCGCGGAGCGGCGTATCGAGATCGGCATCTCCCGGGGGGGTGGGTCTCGATACGCGCCTGCGGCGCTACTCGACCAGCGATGAGCGAAGTGGCCGACCGAGCGGCCCCGCGCGCTCAGCGCAGGGCCGCGGCTCCGCTCGAGCGCAGCGCCCAGGCGCCGACCAGCTCCTCCGAGCTCAGCACGAGCCCGAGGTGCAGCGACACCATCGAGAGGGCCGCCGCCTCCAGGGGCGCGTCGGTACCGCGGACCAGGTCCGACACGACGCTCACCCGATAGCCGAGGTTGGAGGCGTCGAAGGCGCTGTTCAGCACGCAGCAGTCGGCCATGATCCCGTCGAAGACGACCGCGGTGACGCCGAGCTGACGCAGCAGGAAGTCGAGGTCGGTCGGGTAGAAGGCCGACAGTCGCTTCTTGCCCGTGACGATCTCGTCCTGCGGCTCCACCTCGGTGGCGAACCTGGTCCAGCGGCTGCCCGCCAGCGCATGGTCATCGGCACCGGGGATCGGTCCCACCAGCTGGGGGAAGGTGACGCGCCACGCGCTGCTGCTCGTGCCCCGGACGTCGTCGACTCCGGAGGCGCGCAGCTCGGACCGCACGTGGATCACGGGCACGCCCGCAGCCCGGGCCGTGCGGTGGAACGCGTCGATCGGTTCGATGATCTCGCGGCCGCGAGGTGCCGGGCAGGGGCACTCCGGGTCCTCCGAGAGGTGCCCCTCGTGCATGTCGATCGAGACGATCGCCGTGCGGGAGGCGTCGAGCCACGGGGCGAAGTCGCCGCTCGGATCGAGCCGACGCGGCTCTCCGTGCACGCTGTGGGTGATCATGCGGACTGCCCTTCGAGAGTGGGGTGGGCTTCGGAGGCGGTCGCGGCCTCGTCGTCGAGGCGCCCGCGGCGGGCGAGCGCGGGTCGGATGCCGTGGTTCACGACTCCGTGCAGCGCGAGCAGCAGGATCATGCCGGTCATCATCGGGCTCGTGACGATCGAGGCGATCGACGCCGGCAGGGTGTCGGTGATCGCGGCGGGGAGGAACTGCGTGCCCAGGGCGACGATGAACGCGGTCGCGCCGACGGCGAGATTCAGGTCGTCCCACTTCACGGAGGCGAGCATCTGCACGCCGCTGATCGCGATGATCCCGAAGAGGATCGTGGACGCGGCCGAGAGCACCGGGCCGGAGACGCCCGCGAGGAAGAGGCTGACCGGCGGGAGGAACGCGAGTACCACGGCGATCACTCCCGCGGTCAGCGTGACGTAGCGGCTGCCGACGCGCGAGACGCGCACGATGCCGGCGTTCTCGGGGTAGGAGGTGGTGCCGATGCCGCCGAAGAGCGCGCCCACCACGGTGCCGCCGAACTCCGAGAACAGGCCGCGGTTGACGCGCTGCGTGTCGACCTTCTGCCCGCCCCAGCTGGCGATCATCGTGTACATGCCCATCGACTCCGTGCCGGCCTGGAGGTAGGCGACCAGCATCAGGACGACCACCGACGCCTCGACGCCGAAGCCGTAGGGGAGGAGGTGCGGCGTGCCGACCAGCGGCACGCCGAGCATGTCCGGGACGGCCCACTGACCCACCAGCAGGGCGACCACGCTGCCGCCGACGATGCCCCAGAAGATCGCTCCGCGCTTGACCACTCCGCGGCCCAGAAGAAGGCAGAGCAGCACGATGAGGGCCGTGGCGATGCTCACGGCGAGGGACAGCCCGCCGAAGGAGGGGGTCCCCTCGGTGCCGAACCAGCCGCCGGCTCCGATGCCCGCCAGCTGGGCGCCGATGATGACGAAGAGTGTGCCGAGCACGATCGGCGAGGAGACGAAGGCGGAGACGCGGCCGAAGAGTCCGAAGCGCTTGAGCGGGATGGTCAGCGCCATGAAGATCAGGCCGGCCACGACCATGGAGCCGAACGTCGTGCCGAGGCCGAAGGTCGCTCCGGAGGAGATGATCGCGACCATGAACGCGGCGGTGGGCCCCTGCACGATCGGGAGGCGCAGCACCCGGCTCGACTGCAGCACGGTGACCAGGCCCGTCAGGAGGAAGCAAGCCTGGATCATCAGCGCCACCTGCTCCGCGCTGAGCTCGAGCGCTCCGCCGATAATGCTGGGGAACACCCAGATGCCGGTCAGCGCGAGGAGGTGCTGCGTCGCGAAGAGGGCCGTGCGCCCCGGTGGCAGCTTCTCGTCGAAGCCGACGGTGAGCAGGGTGGAGGACGGGGCGGTGGAGCTCGGTGCGGTCATCGGGGGTTCCTTCTGAGCGAGCTGGACGGGGCGAGGGGGAGCATGAGGCGAAGCGCTCGAGAGCATCTCCGGTTTCAATGCCGTAGTAGAAGTTACAAGCGGAGTGTTGCGGCCGTGTTTCCGCGCGTGACGATCTCGCGTCGACCGAACGCATAGGCCGACGACTGCTCGCTCCTGCGACCCGGGCGGCGACAATGAAGGAATGAGCGATGTGCTGAACGCCGACCGGAGCGACGAGCGGAACCCGAACGGCACCGGTGCGACGCTCGACGACGTCGTGACCGGGATCGGCGAGCGGATCAGGGCGCTCCGACTCCGCAACGAGATGACGCTGCAGGACCTGGCCGAGCGCTCCTCGCTGAGCCTCTCGATGCTGAGCACGGTCGAGCGCGGCCGTGCGACGGCCTCCCTCGGCACCCTCCATGCGATCGCCCAGGCGCTGGGCGTCCAGATCACGACGCTGTTCGCCGCGAACGGCGGGGACGACTCGCCGATCGTCCCCTACGAGGATCAGATCAGGGACGTCACGGACGGCGGGGTGCACCGCAGGACCGCCGTCTACCGCTCCGACTTCGACATCGAGGTCTACGTCGACGACTACGAGCCCGGGACGTCGCACGCCCGCACACCGTCCCAGCACCCGGGGCACGAGTTCGGACTCGTGATCGAGGGGGAGCTCGAGCTGCAGCTCAACGGCGAGATCTACACCGCGGCCACCGGCGACGTCGCGCAGTTCGGGGCGAATCGCGCCCACCTCATCCGCAACGCCGCGCAGGCGCCCGCGAAGGCGGTCTGGATCAACGTCCGCCGCCTCTGATCCGCCGCCTTCTCATGAGGGTGTAATGATTACCATGTGATCGAACTGCCCGGCCGCTCCCTCCCGCTCTCCGCGAGTCTGTGGACCGTCGTGCTCGCGTTCGTGACCGGGACGGCACTCTCGACCTCTCCGACTCCGCTGTACCCGCTCTACGAACGGGTCTTCGAGATCGACGCCTTCGGCGTCAGCCTGGTCTTCGCCGCTTTCGCCGCGGGAGCGCTCGTCGGCCTGCTCGTCATCGCACCGCGCGCCGCGGGGCTGGATCGACGGACGCTCTTCGCTCTCGCCTGCGCGATCCAGGCGCTCGCCGCGCTGGTCCTCGCGCTGGTGCCCGGTCTGTCCGGCTTCGTCGCGGGCCGGGTCCTGACCGGAATAGGAGTGGGGATCCTCGCGCCGTCGCTGACTGTCCATCTGCGCGCCCTCGCTTCCCTCGCACCCGACTCCTGGTCCGCCCGTTCCGCCGTGCTCGTCGCGCCGGCCCTGAGCATGCTCGGCCTCGCGGTCGGCCCTGCGGTGAGCGGGCTGGTCGCACCGGGGGACGTCGAAGGGGCGACTCCGCTCTACCTCGGCTACGCGGTCGTCCTGCTGTGCTGCGCCGCGATCGCCCCGCGCCTGACGCGGGTGGGGCGGCCGGCGTCGTCGGGGCCGGACCCCCGCGTCCCGGTGCCCCCTCACGCCCTGATCGGCGCCTTCGTCGCCTTCTCGGTGACCGGGCTGTTCGGATCGCTCGCGCCCTCCCTCGTGGCGGGCATCGAGCCCGGCACAGCCCCGGCCGCGGTCGGGGCGATCGTCGGAGTGGTCTTCCTCGCGGGAGCGATCGCTCCGCTGGTCACCGGGCGCGTGCCGCAGCTCGCGTCCCCGGTCGCGGGACTCGCGTCGGTCGTCGCAGGGCTGAGCGGAGTCGGCGGATCGCTGGTCCTGCACTCGCTCGGCGTCTTCGTCGTCGCGGCGGTCGTCTGCGGAGCGGGAGCGGGCATCACGTTCGCGTCGTCCCTGCGCTCGGCGCTCGCCGCCGTCGGTCCCGCCGGCGCGCCGAGGGCGGCGATCGCCGTCTTCGCGGCCGCCTACGCGGGACTCGCCGTGCCCGTCATCGGCGTCGGCCGCCTGCTGGCCGTGCTGCCGGTGCCCACGGTCCTGGCCGTGTTCTCGGTGCTGTGCGCGGGGCTGGGGAGCGCGGCGCTCGTGGGCCGCGCCCGCGGGCGCGCCTCGTGGGGGTGAGCGGTCGGGGTCGATTCGCGGCCCACTTCGCTGATCGAGTAGCCGCGGAGCGGCGTATCGAGATCCGCATGGCCTGGGGTCGGTGGGCCTCGATACGCGCCTGCGGCGCTACTCGACCAGCAGGGAGGGGAGGGCGTCCGTGCGTCGGGCGAGTGGACGCGAGGTGGGGCCTGCTGCCGATGCAAGCCCCGTTCAGTGTCCGCTCGGGGCGCGTGGCTACGGCGAGTGGTCGCGAGACGGGGGCCGGCCGAGGTGCAGCGGCCGGTTCGTGGCGGGTTTCGCCCCGCCTCTGCTGATCGAGTAGCCGCGGAGCGGCGTATCGAGATCCGCGAGGCCTGGGGTCGGTGGGCCTCGATACGCGCCTGCGGCGCTCCTCGACCAGCAAAGGGGGGCGCCTGCGGAGCTCCTCGACCAGCAAGCGGGGCGATCACTCCACCAGCGTGTACACGCTCGACGGCCGCCCCGTGGAGTAGCGGAGCGTCCGCGCCGCGCGGCCCGACGCCACCAGGTGCTCGAGGTACCGGCGCGCGCTCACCCGCGAGATGCCGACCGCGACGCTGACCTCGGTGGCCGACGCGTCCGCATCCGGACGCAGCGCCCCCTGCACGGAGGCGAGCGTCTCGGTGCTCAGCCCCTTCGGCAGCGCCTGCGCCCGCGCGCCCGAGGTGAACAGCACGTCGATCTCGTCCTGGTGCAGCCCCGCCGCGCCCTCGAACAGGCGCCGGTCGTGCGCCACCTCGTCGAGCCGGTTCCGCAGGGCCGTCGCGCTGAACGGCTTCACCAGGTAGTGGTGCACCCCGGCGGCCCTGGCCGCGCGCACGCTCTCCACGTCCCGCACCGCGGTCACCGCGATGAAGTCCGGCTGCGGCCCGGCCGTCGCCCGCACCGCGCGCAGCACGTCGAGCCCCGAGAAGCCGGGCAGGTGGAAGTCGAGCAGCACCACGTCGGGGTGGTGCGCCTGGATCGCGGCGACCGCCGACGGTCCGTCGCCCGCCACCTCCCGCACCTCGAATCCCGGGTGCGCGGCGACGAACCGCTCGTGCAGGGCGGCGATGGCGGAGTCGTCGTCGACGATGACGACCGAGAGCGGGGCGGTCACGACACCCCCACTGCGACCGGCGGGAGGTGCAGGCGCGCGGTGAGGCGCGCCCCTCCCCACTCCGACGCCCCGGCCGCGACCGCGCCCCGGTTGCGCTGCGCGATCCGGCGCACGAGCGCGAGCCCGATGCCGCGCCCGTGCACGCGCACTCCCGCGTCGCGGCCGCCCTTGGACGACACGCCCTCCTCGAAGACCTGCTCGCGCTGCTCCGCCGGGATCCCCGCTCCGTCGTCGTCGACCTCGATCACGAGGTCGCCCGCGTCGATCGAGAACTGCACGCGCACGCGGTGCCCCGCCGAGCAGGCCTCCAGGGCGTTGTCGACGAGGTTGCCGACCACGGTGACGACGTCGTCGCGCAGGGTCGAGGGCAGGCGTCCGGCGAGGGACTCGGCCTCGGGAGTCGCGGACACGGCGAGGTCGATCCGCAGCTCGCGAGCGTGGGCGCTCTTGACCATCAGCAGTGCCGTGAGCTCCGGATCCTCCATCAGCATCTCGGGCGCGATGGCGCCGCCGACTCCGAGCGGACCGCCGCTGCCGAGCCGCGCGATGAACGCGCGCGCCTCGTCGACGCAGTCCAGCTCGAGCAGGCCCGAGACCACGTGCATGGTGTTCGCGAACTCGTGCGCCTGGGCGCGCAGGCCCGCGGCGAGCGACTGCGCCCCGTCGGTGTCCTGCATCAGCTGGTGCAGCTCGGTGTGGTCGCGGAGCAGGAGGGTCGCGCCGACCGTGCGCTCGCCGCGGTGGGTGCCGGTGCCGCGCGCGATCAGGATCCGCTCGCCCGCGAGGACCAGCCGGCCCTCGCGCTCGCCGGACTCGAGCACCTCGAGCAGCGACGGCTCGAGCACGTCGCGCGCCAGCGGAGGAGGCAGCGTCGGATCCGGCGACCAGCCCAGCAGAGCGGTCGCCGCGTCGTTGACGAGCACGATCCGACCGCTCGCGTCGACCGTGACCACGCCCTCCGAGAGCCGGTGCAGCATCGTCTCCTGCTGCGTCACGAGCGACGCGATCTCCTCGGGCTCGAGGCGGAAGATGCGGCGGCGGATGATCGCGGTGACCCAGGCCGCCCCGAAGATCCCGAGCACGGCAGCGCCCGCCATCGCCCAGAGCAGCCAGCTGAGGTGCCCCAGGAAGTCCTTCCGCAGCGCCGACTCGAGGATCCCCACCGAGGCCGTGCCGATCACCTCGCCGTCGGAGCCGAACACCGGCACCTTCACCCGCCACGACTCGCCCAGCGTCCCCGTCTGCGTGCCGACGAAGGTCTGCCCGGCGAGCGGCACCGACGGGTCGGTCGAGACGCGCTCGCCGATCCGCTCGGTGTCGGGATGCGAGAACCGCACGCCCGCGCGATCGGTCACGACGACGTAGGTGACGTCCGACGCCTCGCGGATCACCTCGGCGATCGGCTGGATCACGATCGAGGGGTCCTCGTCGTCGAAGGCCTCGGTGATCGCGGGCAGGTTCGCGACGGAGCGCGCGACACCGGTCATGCGGTCGAGGTAGGAGGAGCGAAGCGAGCGCTCCTGCAGCGATCCGGCGACGAGCCCGGTCGCGACGACGGCGACAGCGACGATCAGCGCCTGCAGCAGCAGGAGCTGTACTCGAAGCGACATTGCCCGAACCACCCGCCCATCATGACGCGCCACGGGACGTGCCGCGTCGCTCCGGGACCGGATCGAGACCCGCGGCCCTCGACCAATAGTTACGAAAGCCCGCTCTTAGTTACCGAAGCCGCGGCCGACTCGTCGGCGTCATTAGGTTCTGACTCGCGCGCCGCAGCGGCGCATCCACCCGATCTCGCACTCGGGAGTTCTCAAAGGAGAGAAAGAACCATGCGATCCAAGCCCTTCCTCGTCGTGCTCGCCGCCTCGACCCTCGCCCTCACCGCCTGCTCGTCCGGAGGGACCGCCTCCGACGAGCCCGCGGCGGCCGGCGGAGCCGTCGAGTCGCTCCAGATCATCGTCCCCGCCGACCCGGGCGGCGGCTGGGACCAGACCGGCCGCGCCATGTCGCAGCTGCTGACCGCCGAGGAGCTCGTCGGCTCGGCCCCCGTCACGAACGTCGGAGGCGCGGGCGGCACCGTCGGCCTCGCGTCCCTCGCCAACGAGAAGGACCCGAACACCCTGATGGTCACCGGCCTCGTGATGGTCGGCGCGGTCGAGACCAACGCCGCCGACGTGCGGATGGAGGACACCACTCCGATCGCCCGCCTCACCGAGGAGTCGCTCGTCGTCGTCGTGCCGGCCGCCTCGGAGTTCGAGACCCTCGAGGACCTCGCCGACGCCATCGTCGACAAGGGCCAGGAGATCACCGTCACGGGCGGCTCCGCGGGCGGCGCCGACCACATCCTCGCGGGACTGCTCCTCGAGTCGGCCGGCCTCTCGGGCGACGAGATCGCCGAGAAGCTCAACTACATCCCCAACTCGGGCGGCGGCGAGGCCGTCTCGCTGATCCTCGGCAACAACGTGGGCGCCGGCATCTCGGGCGTGGGCGAGTTCCTCGAGCACATCGAGGCCGGCACCATGCGCGCCCTGGCCGTCTCGTCGGCCGAGCCCGTCGAGTCGCTCCCGGACGTCGAGACCATGACCGAGGCCGGCTACGACGTGACCCTCACCAACTGGCGCGGCGTGCTCGCCCCCTCCGGCATCACCGAGGAGGAGACCGCGGCGCTCACCGACCTCGTCACCGAGCTCCACGGCACCGAGGCGTGGACCGAGGAGCTCGCGACCCGAGGCTGGACCGACGCGTTCCTCACCGGCGACGAGTTCGGCGACTTCCTCGAGAGCGACATCACCGAGGTCGGCGCCACGCTGAAGAACATCGGGCTGGTCGACTGATGTCGACCTCCGCTCCTCCGGTGGCCCCGGGGACGGACGCGGCCCGCGCCGACCGGGGCCGCCTGATCGGCGAGCTGATCTTCGCGGTGCTCGCCGTCGCCCTCGGGATCTTCGTCTTCGTCGGCGCGTTCTCGATCCGCGCCCCCGGCGCCGGCTCGCAGGTCGGACCGCGCGTCTTCCCGTTCCTGGTCAGCGGCATCCTCACCCTCTCGGCGGTCATGGTGCTGATCGACGTCCTCCGCGGCCGCCTCGGCCCGCAGGAGGAGGGCGAGGACATCGACTCCGCCGCGACGACCGACTGGGTCACCCTCGGCAAGCTCGTCGCCTTCGTCATCGCGCACATCGTGCTCGTCGACCTGATCGGCTGGGCGCTCGCCGCGGCCGTGCTCTTCGGCGGAGTCGCGTGGTCGCTCGGCGCGAAGAAGTGGTGGGTCGCGATCCTCGTCGGCCTGGCGCTGGGCCTGGTCGTGCAGTTCGTCTTCGGCGGTCTGCTCGGGCTCTCGCTGCCGCTGGGTCCGCTGCTGGGCTGGCTGCAGCCCGTCCTCGACGCGATCGGAGGCTGACGTGGACAACATCTCTGCACTGCTCGAGGGCTTCGCGATCGCCGCGCAGCCCCAGTACCTGGTCTTCGCGTTCCTGGGCGTGCTGGTCGGCACCGCCGTCGGCGTGCTGCCGGGTATCGGCCCGGCCATGACGGTGGCGCTGCTGCTGCCCCTGACCTACACGCTCGACCCCACCGCGGCGCTGATCACCTTCGCCGGCATCTACTACGGCGGCATGTACGGCGGCTCGACCACGAGCATCCTGCTGAACACACCGGGGGAGTCGGCCTCGATCGTCACCGCCCTCGAGGGCAACAAGATGGCGAAGATGGGGCGCGGAGCCGCGGCCCTCGCCACAGCGGCCCTCGGCTCGTTCGTGGCCGGCACCGTCGCCACGGTGCTGCTGACCCTCCTCGCCCCGGCCATCGCGGCCTGGGCCGTGAACCTCGCTCCCGCCGACTACGTGGCCCTGATGGTCATCGCGTTCATCACCGTGGGCGCCCTCCTGGGCTCCTCCGTCTGGCGCGGTCTCAGCTCGCTGGGCCTCGGCCTCTTCGTGGGCCTGGTGGGCACCGAGATCCTCTCGGGCCAGCAGCGCTACACGTTCGGCCTGCTGCCGCTGGCCGACGGCATCGACGTGGTGCTCGTGGCGGTCGGCCTCTTCGCGGTCGGCGAGACGCTCTACGTGGCGTCGCGGATGCGGCACGGCGGCGTCCAGGTCATCCCCGTGACCCGCGGATGGCGCAGCTGGATGACCCGCGACGACTTCAAGCGCTCGTGGAAGCCGTGGCTGCGCGGCACCGCGATCGGCTTCCCGATCGGCACGATCCCGGCCGGCGGCGCGGATGTGGCGACGTTCCTGTCGTACGCGACCGAGCGCAAGCTCTCGAAGCACAAGCACGAGTTCGGCCGCGGGGCGATCGAGGGCGTGGCCGGTCCGGAGTCGGCGAACAACGCGGCGGCGGCGGGCGTGCTCGTGCCGCTGCTGACCCTGGGCCTGCCGACGACCGCGACCGCCGCGATCATCCTCTCGGCGTTCCAGAGCTACGGCATCCAGCCGGGACCGCAGCTGTTCACGAACCAGCCGGGACTCGTCTGGGCGCTGATCGCGAGCCTCTACATCGGCAACGTGATGCTGCTGGTGCTCAACCTGCCGCTGGTGGGGATGTGGGTGAAGCTGCTGCAGATCCCGCGTCCGTACCTCTACGCGGGCATCCTGACCTTCGCGGTGCTGGGCGCGTACGCCGTCAACTTCTCGACGGTCGACATCGTGATCCTGCTGGTCGTCGGAGTGGTGGGCTACTTTCTCCGCCGCTTCGGCTACCCCGTGGCGCCGCTGGTGATCGGGCTGATCCTGGGCCCGATGGCGGAGGCGCAGTTGCGCCGCGCGCTGCAGCTCTCGCAGGGCGACCTCACGGCGCTGGTCACCCGTCCGTTCGCGGCCTTCGCGTACCTCGCGCTGATCGTGATCATCGGGCTGGGCCTCTACCTCCGCTCGCGCCAGAGCCGGATGGAGCGGGCGATCGCCGCGGCCACGGTCGTCGACGAGTCGGTGCAGTCGGCGGTCGACACCGCCTACCGCCCGGGCGAGCGCCCTACCGACATCGACACGACGGGCGTGAACCAGGTGACGGGGACGACCGGCATCCGGACGGTGCCGAAGGACTCGCGCCGGAAGAAGTAGCCCTCGCTGCGGCCGCTGCGCGGCTGCTCGCTCCTCCACTGGTCGAGCAGCCCCGCAGCGGTCCCTCCTCGCTGGTCGTGCAGCCCCGCAGCGGCGTATCGAGACCCCCCACGAGACGTCCTCGCACCGTCGAGACACCCCGCAGCAGCGGGACGTCTCGACGGCACGGGGACGTCTCGTCGTCGGTGCGGCGGCTGGAGGGGCGGATCTCGATACGGCCGCTGCGCGGCCTACTCGATCAGCAAGCAGTGCCCTCGCCAGCCGAGCAGCCGCGCAGCGCCCCGCCTCGCTGGTCGAGCAGCCGAGCGCTGCCCCCCCTGCGGGTCGAGCGCCGGGCAAGGGCCCGCGGCCTCAGTGCGTGCGGCGCGGCGCGGACTCCGCGACGGTGCTCGCGCGCACGACGAGCTCCGGCCGCAGGACCTCGTGGCGGTGCTCGTGCCCGGCGGGGTCCGCGATCTCGTCGAGGAGGAGTCGCGTGGCGGCCGCGCCCATCGCCTCGCCGGGCTGCGCGAGGGTCGTGATCGGCACGATGCTGTCCCAGGCCGACCGGTTGTCGTCGTAGCCGGTCACGGCGATGTCCTCGGGCACCCGGAGGTCGGGGCGGGCGAGGAGCGACTGCAGGATCCCCAGCGCGAGCAGGTCGGCGGCCGCGACCACGCCGTCCGGCCGGTCGCCGCCGCTGCGGCCGGCGAGGGCGTGCCCGAATCGGCGGCCGTCCTCGACCTGCACCTCGGCGGTGAGGTCGAGCTCGAGCGAGACGGCGCCGTTCGTCTCGGCGATCGCGCGCTCGACCCCGCGGAGCCGGTCGCGCACCGGCACGGCGATGCCCGGGTCGCCGGCGAACGCGAGGCGGCGGCGTCCGAGATCGATGAGGTGCCGGGCGGCGAGGTAGCCGCCGTGCTCGTCGTCGGCGCTGACCGTGCAGGCGCCGTCGACGGCGGAGTCGTTGAGGAACACCAGCCGGCGCCCGGGCGGCAGCTTCACGACCGCGTCCTCGGCGGTTCCCGGCAGGGGCGCGAGGAGGATCCCCGCCACCTGCTCCTCCACGAACAGGTCGAGGTAGGTGCGCTGCTTGGCCGAGCGCATGTCGGTGTTGCCGAGCACCACGGTCATGCCGGCCGATTCGGCGGCGTGCTCGGCGCCGCGGGTCATGTCGAGGAAGAAGGAGTTGCTGAGGTCGATGACCACGAAGCCGACGGTGCTGCTCGTCCCGGCGGCCAGCGCGCGGGCCGCGCGGTTGGGCACGAAGCCGAGCTCGTCGATCGCCTGCTGGACCTTCGCCCGCGTCGACGCCGAGACGAGGGCGGGCCGGTTGAGGACGTTCGAGACGGTGCCCAGCGCCACTCCGGCGCGACGCGCGACGTCCTCCATCCGGGGAGAGCCCTGCCGTGCGGGTGGGAGCCCGGTCATGGCGGTCCTCCGTCCTGCCGCGCGCCGTCGCCGCAGCGGCGCAGTCACGGTACCAGGGCGGGGCACGACGACGGCCCCGGAGGATCTCCGGGGCCGTCGTCGCCGTCAGGCCCCTAGGGGATGCGGACCGTCGTCGTGGTCGAGGCGTCGACCGAGCCGCCGACCGCCACCGTGTAGGTGCCGCGCGAGGCGACCCAGGAGTCGCTCGTCACGTCCCAGTACTGCAGGAGGCGGAGGTCCGCGACGTCCTTCGCCGACAGCGAGACCGTCACCGTCTTGGACTGCCCGGGCTCCAGCGCCACGCGCTCCCAGCCGACGAGCCGCTGCGCGGGCTCCCCGGTCGCGGCCGGCAGGGTGAGGTACGCCTGGGCGACCTCGGTGCCGGCGCGATCGCCCGTGTTCGTGACGCGGAACGAGATGTCGATCCCGATGTCCTCGATGCCGTGCTTCGCCTTCTTGTCGAAGGTGATCGTCGGCCTCACCTTCGCCTTGGCGTAGTCGAAGCTCGTGTACGAGAGGCCGTGCCCGAACGCGAACAGCGGATCGATGCCCTGGGACTCGTACCACTTGTAGCCGACCGCGAGGCCCTCGGAGAACTCGACCTGGCGGACCTCCTGGCTGCCCTCGGGCCGCACGGTCGATCCGTCGGCGAAGACGCCGGGGTACCGCTCGGGGGAGGTGCTGGTCGGAGTGTCGGCCAGCGACTCCGGGAACGTCATCGGCAGCTTGCCGGAGGGGTTCACGTCGCCGAAGAGGAGGCCGGCGAGAGCCGGTCCGACCTGCTCGCCGCCGTACCAGGCCTCGAAGACGCCCGAGACGTTGTCGATCCAGGGCATCTCGACGGCGCTGCCGGTGTTCAGGACCACGATCGTCGAGTCGTTGGCCGCGGCCACCGTCTCGATGAGGGCGTCGCCGCCCCCGGCGAGGCGCAGGTCGGGGAGATCGCTGAACTCGCCCATCCGCTGGTAGCCGAAGACGATCGCGACGTCGGCGGCCGCGGCGTCGGCGGCCGCGCTGACCGGATCGGTGCCCGGATTGAAGACCACGCTCGCCCCTGAGGCCGCAGCCCGCTCGCGGATCGCCGTCTCGGGAGACACCAGGTCCTCGCAGTTCAGCGTTCCGGCGTTGTTGAAGCGCCACGCCATGCTGCAGACCGAGGCGGCACTGACTCCGTCGGTGACGGTGCTCGAGGCCGTGGCGCCGATCACGGCGATCGTCGCGCCCGGTGCGACGGCGAGCGGGAGCGCCCCGTCGTTCTTCAGCAGCACGGTGCCCTGCTCCGCGAGCTCGCGGGCGATCGCCTTGTGCTCGGCGGTCGAGGCGTCCGCCACCGGAGTGGTCGGCACCGGGTTGTCGAAGAGCCCGGCGCGGACGTAGGACGAGATCACCCGTCTCGCGGCGTCGTCGATGTTCTTCTGGCTGATCTCACCCGCTGCGAGAGCCGCGTCGAGCAGGACGGGCGTGTAGAACTTGGGCCGGTTGAGCTCCTGGTCGAGGCCGTTCACCAGCGAGGCGGCGGTCGAGTGGACGGCTCCGAAGTCCGAGACCACGTAGCCGTCGAACCCGAGGTCGCCCTTGAGGTTCGTGTTCAGCAGCGGGTTCTCGCACGCGTAGACCCCGTTGATCCGGTTGTACGAGCACATGACGCTCTCGGGGCTGCTCTTGCTGAGCGCGATCTCGAAGGGCAGCTCGTAGACCTGCTTCAGCGTGCGCTCGTCGATGTTCGACGAGCTGGTCTGCCGGTCGAGCTCCTGCTCGTTCGCGACGTAGTGCTTGAGGTCGGACATCACCGGCTTGTCGGGGTTCCCCTCCTCCAGGCCGTTGACGGTCGCCGCCGTCAGCAGGCCGGTGAGGAGCGGATCCTCGCCGAAGTACTCGGGGGTGCGTCCGGACAGCGGGGTGCGGCCGCTCGCGAGACCCGGGCCGAGGACCGCGTTCTTCCCCTTGTCGAACGCCTCGGCGCCCTGTGCGGCGCCCTTCTGCTCGGCCAGCGCCGTGTTCCAGGTCGAGGCGACCGAGATCGGCGCGGGGAAGGCGGTGACGCCCTCGGTGAAGCGGACGCCGTCCGGACCGTCGGTGTAGGTCACGAGCGGGGTGCACGGCAGCTGAGCCGGGTAGAGGACACCCTGGAAGTCCGTCTGCTGCGGGCTGTTCGCGGGCTGCTCCACGAGCCAGCGGTACTTCTGGTGCTGGCTGCTCGCCGCGAGGAGCGCGTCGGCGCGCTGCTCCGGCGTCTTCGCCGTGTCCATCCAGGCGACCGTCGAGCAGTCGGCGGCGGCCGCGGGGGCGAGGGTGGCACCTCCGAGAGCGGGTGCGGTCAGGGCGAGAGCGGTGGCCGCGATGACGGCCCACCGTCCTCGCCGGGTCGTCGGGGAGTCCTTCTTCAGATGCATGTGCTGGTCCTCGTCGTTGAGTCGGTCGAAGACTGAAGCGCTTCAACCTGAAGGAACACTAGGGAGCGGAGGGGCCGGGAGTCAATGCCCCACCCGTGCGGATCGGCCTGTGCCGGTCGCGCGCGGGGAGACCCGGGTGGAGGGGGGATCTCGATGCGGCCGCTGCGCGGCCTACTCGATCAGCAGGGTGGGCGGCGCGGCCTGCAGTGCCGCTCCCTTGCTGGTCGAGTAGCGCCGCAGGCGCGTATCAAGACCCACGTCCTCCGGAGCGCCGCCCCCTTGCTGGTCGAGTAGCGCCGCAGGCGCGTATAGAGACCCACGCCCTCCGAGGTCCGCCCACCGGCGTCAGCCCTCCGGCGGCTCCCACCCGTTCTCGCGGCAGGCGTCCGCGAACGCGGCCGACGCCGCGACGAACGCGTCTTCGTCACCGGAGTCGAGGGCCGCCGTCAGCGCGACCGACGCGGTCCGGAGCTCGGCCGGGTCCTCGGCCACAAGCAGCTCCGCGACGGTCTCGACGCTCCTCTCGCGCCGCTCCTCCGGGCGCCCCTCACCCACCCACCCCGCGTGGCGGGTGCAGGCATCGGTCGCGGAAGAGGACAGTCCCGGCGCGCAGCCCGTGAGCGCGAGCACCAGCGCCGTCGCCACTCCGGTCCGCACGCTGAGTCGCCCGAGAAGGCTCGTTCTCCCGGCCCGTCGGGAGCCCTTCCGGGCGACCGAGTGCGGAGCGGTCACGCAGGCAGCACCCCGATGATCACCGACATCACCAGGATCGTCACGAGCTCGTGCGTGACGTTGAGGATCGTGAGCTTCGCGGGGCGGCCCTCGAACGCGTCGTGGGTGATCATCCGGGCCGCGGTGAAGCCGACGAAGAGGAACAGGCCGGTGATCAGGGAGTTCGCGAACCAGCTGCCGCCGTAGAAGGCGTGCGCGATGTCGACGCAGCCGGCCAGCACCAGTGCCGTGACGAGGCTGACGACGAGGGTCACCAGGATCGGCCCCACCGCGCTGCGCGTGCGCATGCTCTCGGTGGTGATGCCGGTGAGGCCCATCCAGAGCGTGCCGAAGACCTTCGGGGTGTACCAGACCGAGCCGACGATCATCGTCGAGAGGGTGGCGAGGGCGACGGCCCAGGGGTTGATGTCGGGGACCACGGGCGGGCCTTCCTCGAGGGGCGCCGCGGGGTCGGCGCGCGGCTCACCCTAGCGGCGGGACCGCGCGGCGACGAGGCCGGCTACGCCTCGATCGCGTGCGCCGTTCCGCTCACGGTGACGCCTCCGGAGGCGGGGACGTCGACGAGCAGCACGCTCGGCCGGCCGACGTGGCGGCCCTGGTGCACGACGACGCGGGCCGGAGGAGCGACGGCGCCGGTCGCGCGCAGCCAGCCGCCGAGCGCGGCGGCCGCCGACCCGGTGGCGGGGTCCTCGGACAGGGTGCCGACGGGGAAGAGGTTGCGGGTCTCGAACGCGCCGTCCGGCAGGGCGCGCGCGATCGTGACGGTGCCGCTCCAGCCGCGCGAGTCCATCAGCGCGCGCATCGGCTCCGGCTCGAACGAGAATCCGTCGAAGACCGCGGCGCCCTCGAGCACGAGGATCGGATGGCGGTTGCCGGCGAAGGCCTCGGCCGGCGCGAAGCGCGCGTCCAGCGCGGTGCGGTCCAGGCACAGCAGCCCGAGGATCGCGTCCGTGTCGGCCTCCGGCAGGGGGACGACCCGCGATTCGACGCTCGTGAAGGAGGCGAGCAGTGCGCCGCCCTCGACGCGCGTCTCGATCGCGACCTCACCGACGGGGGTGTCGAAGACGAACGGGCCGACTCCGTCCCGCTCCGCCAGCGCCACCGCGGTCGCGATGGTCGCGTGGCCGCAGAACGGCACCTCGGCGACGGGCGAGAAGTAGCGCATCCGGAACCGCCGGGGGCCGCTGCGCTCGATCGCGAAAGCCGTCTCGGCGTACCCGACGTCGGCGGCGATCGACTGCATCGCGGCGTCGTCGAGGGCGGAGGCGTCGAGCACGACGCCGGCGGGGTTGCCGCCGGCAGGAGTCGCGGGGAAGGCGGCGAGGCGGAGGATCTCGGTCACGGGGTCCACCGTGGCCGATCCGGGCCGGGCGCGGTAGGGCCGATGCGGGATGCGCGGCCCTCGCGAGCGCACGGACACGGCGCCCTCGCGCACGCCGCAGCCCCGCCCACCGGAGCAGTGGGCGGGGCCGCGGACGGGCCGTCCCGACCGCCGTGGACGGCGACCGGGACGGGGCTCAGACCGTTTGCGTGAGCGACGCGCCCTCGCGGAAGCGGCGCACCCCCTCGGCGCCCTCGACGACGGCGGCGGTGAGCTCCTCGACCGAGGTGTCCTCGCGGCGCACGTCGAGGATCTTGCGGCCGTGGTTCATCACGATGTGCCGGTCGCAGACCTGGTACGCGTGGTGGAGGTTGTGGGTGACGAGGATCGAGCTGACCCCCTCCGTCTTGAGCTGGCGCAGGTAGTTCAGCAACGCCTCCGTCGCCCGCACGGCCAGGGCCGAGGTCGGCTCGTCGAGGATGAGCAGGCTGCGCTTGAAGTGCACGGCCCGCGCGATCGCGACGGCCTGGGCCTGCCCGCCCGAGAGCGACGCGACCAGCTGGCGCGAGCTCTTGATGCCCTCGATGGTGACGACCGTGTCGAGGATCTCGGTCGCGATCGCGTCCATCTCCTTCATCTTCATGAAGCCGAGGCGGTTGGTGATCTCGCGCCCCATGAAGATGTTGCGGCTGATCGACATGGTCGGCACGAGCGCCGAGTCCTGGAAGATCGTCTCGACTCCGAGCGACTCGGTGACCGAGCGGTCGACCTTGGGCTGCAGCACGCCGTCCCAGGAGTAGTCGCCCGAGGTCATCGGGACGACCCCCGACAGGATCTTCACGAGCGTGGACTTGCCGGCGCCGTTGTCGCCGAGCAGGCCCACGACCTCGCTCTTGCCGATGTCGAACGAGACGTCGTTCAGCACGGTGTTCTGCCCGTACTTCTTCGTGATGCCCTCGACGCGGAGCAGCGGATCGTCGAGGTGACCCGCTCGCGCGGCCTCGGTGAGGATCCCGGCGGTGGAGGTGTCGGTCATGACGCCTTCCCTTCCATGAGCTTGTTGAACACGGCGGCGACGACGATGAGGAGCCCGACGAAGAGCTGCACGTAGAAGCCGGGGGCCTTGGCGAGGATCAGGCCGTTCTGGATGAGCTGGATGAGCGCGGCGCCGACGATCATGCCGGTGATGGAGCCGCGTCCGCCGTTGAGCGAGCAGCCGCCGACGACCGCTCCGGCGATGGCGAGGAGCGTGTAGTCCTGGGTGGTTCCGGGCTGCATGGCGCTGGTGCGGACCGAGATGAGGATCGCGGCGATGCCGACCATGAGGCCCAGCAGAGCGAAGGCCAGCAGCTTCACCTTGACCGGGTTGATCGAGATGGCCTTCGCCGCCGCCGCGTTGCCGCCGACCGCGAAGAGGTGGTTGCCGACCTTGTGGCGGTGCAGGAAGACCCAGGCGACGACTCCGATGACGATCATCCAGATCAGCTGCGACCGGAAGAAGCCGAAGTCGCCCGCGAACAGCGTCTTCAGGCCCTCGTCCGAGGACAGCACGGCCGGGGCGGTGCCGTTCACGAAGTAGCTGGCGCCGAGCCAGAAGAAGCCGAGGCCGAGAGTGGCGATGAAGGAGGGGATCTTCGTCGCGATCACGACCGCGCCGTTGATCAGCGCGATGCTGACGGCCGCTCCGATGCCGACCAGGGCCCCGATCGGCCAGCCCGCCGACTCCGTGACCCGGATGAAGACGATGGCCGAGAAGCCGATGTTGGCGCCGAGCGACAGGTCGAACTCGTCGGTGATCATCAGGATGCCGGCGCCGATCGAGAGGATCGCGTAGACGGGGATCGACTGCGAGATCACGCCGGAGAGGTTGCTCTCGGAGAGGAACGGGAACGCGGTCGGGGCGATCAGGCTCGTGATCGAGAAGGCGAGGAAGACAACGGCGGTGATGATGCCGATCTCGAGGGCGCCGCGGCCCCGGGTGTAGCGGAGGTTCTCGCGGAAGCGGTCGCCGCGGGTGACGGCCACGTTGTCGGACAGGCGGCGTCCGGGCTGCGGCTGGTGGATGCCCTGGGTCGCGAGCGGCGCGACGAGGACGGGTTCGGAGGTGGGGGGTCTGACGGAGGAGGACACGGGGGCTCGGCTTTCTCGGGCGCGATCGGTGCGGGGAGGGTGGGCGCCGCCGCGGGAGTGCCCCCGCGGCGGCGCGGGCATCAGTAGCGGATGCCCTGGAGGTCCTTCGCCTCGAGCAGCTCGACGTTGTCCTTGGTGATCAGGCCCAGTCCGCCGGAGTTGATGTTCGCGGGGGAGAGCCCGAAGTCGAGGTTGAGCACGCCCTGCATCGCCGACTGGTAGCCCTGCACGTAGCCCTGCTGGTCGGCGGTCGCGAGGATGCGGCCCGACTTGATGCCGTCGACGACCTGGGTCGACGTGTCGAAGCCGATGATCGGGATCTCGACGCCGGCGGCGTCCTCGGCCGCGACCGCGTTGCGGTGCGGGGTGCCGCCCAGCGGGACCACGGCCTTCGCGTCGGGGTGGGCGGTGAGCCAGGAGGTCATCGCATCGAGCGCGTCGGCGTCGGTGCCGGTGGTGCGGAGGTACTCGCCCTGCACGTCGATGCCGGCGGCGTCGATGGCGTCCTGGACGCCTCCGCCGCGCTGGATCGCGTAGTTCTGGTCGGGCTCCTCGGCGGCGAACAGCACCTGGTCGCCGTCCTCGAGGCCGACCTGCTCGATCAGGGCCTCGCCCACGATCGTGCCGACCTCGCGGAAGTCCTGGCCCACGAATCCGGTGACGCAGTCGCCCGCGGACTCGGGTGCCGGCACGTTGTACGCGATGACCGTGATGCCGGCGTCGTGCGCGTCGCAGGCGACCTGGACCCACTTCTCGCCCTCGTTGAACGGCATGAGGATGAGCGACGGGTCGGTCGCGATGGCCGTGTTGACGAGGTCGACCATCTTGTCGGGGTCGCCGTCGGCGGTCTGCGAGGTGAGGTCGAGACCGCCGAGCTCGGCGGCGTCGGTCGCGCCCTTCTCGATCTGGGCCCAGAAGACGTCGCTGGCCGGGTTGTAGTAGGTGAAGAAGTAGGCGTTGCGGTTCTCGGCGCGGCTGCCGAGCCCGTCGGCGAGTCCGCCCGCGGTGTCCGTCGAGGCCGCTCCGCCGCCGGTGCAGGCGGTGAGCAGGAGGGCGGCGGAGGCGGTGAGCGCGAGTGCGCCGGTGATCCGCGTCGTGTTCGAGAGCTTCACTTCGTCGTGTCCCTTCGGGTTCGCCGCGCGGATCGCGTCCGCTCGGTGGTGGCGTCATCGCCGGGGCTCAAGCTAGTTCTCGTGCTGCCTCGCGTCAATAGAATGTCCGGACATTCTGCGCCGGAAGGGTCGGCCGGGCTCGACCGGTCTGCTCGAGAGGACAGGTCGGGCGCACCCGGTCCGGCGGAAGGGGGTGTGGCGCCTCGCCCGCCGTCACCCTGCGCGTCAGCCGCGGGGCAGGTCGCTCGACGCCGCGGAGAGCGCGCGCGACTGCACGAGACGCACGCGGGAGGCGATCCACCACGTCCGAGAGAACGCGACGGCCTCCCCGGTCGCCGCGAGGCTGCTCCGCGCCGACACGACGATCAGCGGAGTCGCCGACGGCACCTGCAGCACGGCCGCCTGCTCGCGCGAGGCCGTGTCGAGATCGAGCACCCCGTGCTCGACGAGCCGGGCGTCGCTCCCGACGGCGCTCGCCGCCGGCCGGTACGGGATCCACGCCTCCGTCAGCCCGATCGGCACGCCGTCGACGAGGTGCAGACCGCTCGCCGCGTCGAGCAGCCCGACGGTCGGCGCAGCGCCCAGGAGCACGGCGAGGCTCGGCGGGAGGGTGGGCGGCGGGGCGGGCAGCTCCTCGGTGCGCGCCTCTCGGCCGGCGCCGAGCGCCTGCTCGCGCCAGGGGAGGGTCAGGTCGAGCCGCACGCGGGCGTCCCTCCGTGCGCCGACGTAGGTGC
>NZ_JAMRYM010000062.1:0-22628 GCF_023743255.1 Rathayibacter rubneri
GGGGTGGGGGCGGTCAGGGTGCTCGGCTCGAGCCGCACGGTGTTGGTCCAGATGCTCATGGTCGCTCCGCTTTCTGGGATGTCGTCGTCGACGGGTGGGGAGTCGGCCTCGATCAGTGCGTCGAGGGGCGTCCGTGTGGCGCCTGCAGCCAGAATGGAGGAGGATCGGGGCGTCTTGATGGACTGCGGCCCGTCAAGAAACGCTCTTTTCCCGCATTTGTCACAACCGATCGCAGGAGCTCGTCGTGACCGAACCCACCGCCACCCCGCCCGGCACCGATGCCGCCCTGCTCGGGCAGCGCATCCGGCACTTCCGCACCCGCCGCGCACTCACTCTCGGACAGCTCGCCGAGCGCGTCGGCGTCTCGGGGAGTCAGTTGTCGCTCATCGAGACGGGGCGCCGCGAACCGCGCCTCTCCCTGATGCAGGCGCTGGCCTCGGCCCTCGGCGTGGAGCTCGCGGCGCTGCTGTCGGACGAGCCGCCGAGCGAGCGCGCCGCCCTCGAGATCGAGCTGGCCCGGGTGCAGAAGGGCTCGCTCTACCGCTCTCTCGGTCTGCCCGAGTTCAAGGTCAACAAGAGCCTCACCACTCCGGTCCTGGAGGCGTTCCTCGGGGTGTACCGCGAGCTCGCGCGACGCAGGAACGAGGCCAGCGCCACCCCGGAGGAGGCGCGGCGCGCGAACACGGCGCAGCGGCTCCAGCTGCGCGAGAGCAACGCCCACCTGCCCGAGATCGAGACAGTGGCGGGCGAGATGCTCCGCACGGTCGGGCACCGCGGCGGTGCGCTGACGCACAGCTCGGTGTCGCGGATGGCGAGGCACCTCGGCTTCGAGATCATCCACGTGGGCGACCTGCCCCACTCCGCCCGCTCGGTGATCGACCTCGCGAACGGGCGGATCTACCTCCCTCCCGCCTCGATCCCCGGCGGCCACGGCCTGCGGGCGCTCGCCCTGCAGGCGATGGCGCACCGCCTGCTCGGGCACGAGCGCCCCGTGACGTACGCCGACTTCCTCCGTCAGCGCCTCGAGATCAACTACTTCGCCGCGGCGTGCCTCATGCCGCTGGAGCCGGCGGTCGCGTTCCTGCAGGAGGCGAAGCGCGGCCGCGACATCTCGGTCGAGGACTTCCGGGACGGCTTCGGCGTCACCCACGAGGCCGCAGCGCTGCGCTTCACGAACCTCCTCACCTCGCACCTCGACATCAGGATGCACTTCCTGAGGGTGCTGGGCGACGGATCGATCCAGAAGGCCTACGAGAACGACGACCTCCCGCTGCCGACGGACGTGACGGGAGCCGTCGAGGGCCAGGTCGTGTGCCGCTACTGGTCGGCGCGCTCGGCCTTCAGCCGCACGAACCGCACGACGGAGTACTACCAGTACGTCGACACTCCCGCCGGCACGTTCTGGTCGGCGTCGCAGACCGGCACGACCGCCACGGAGGAGTTCTCGATCACGGTCGGGGTCCCCTTCGCCGAGGCGCGCTTCTTCCGGGGACGCGACACCGACCGTCGCGAGTTGTCGCGCTGCCCGGACGAGTCGTGCTGCCGCCGCGCCCCCGCCGAGCTCGCGGCGCGCTGGGACGGCAACGCCTGGCCCAGCGCCCGCCTGCACGCGCACGTGCTCGCGCCCCTGCCCTCCGGGACGTTCCCCGGCATCGACGACGCCGAGGTCTACGAGTTCCTCGACGCCCACGCCCGCGAGTCCTGACGCTCGCGCAGGAGGGCGTCAGTCCGCGATCAGCGCCCGAGCCGTGCCCTCGTCGAGGATGACGTCGGTGATGAGGCCGGCGGCCAGCGCCCCGCGCAGTCCCGGCAGCTTCGATGCACCCGACACGACGCAGATGCGGCGGGCCGCGCGGCGCACCGTGGAGAGGTCCGGACCGCTTGCACGTTCGTTCATGGGGATGTCGTCCCAGGTCCCGTCTGCGCGGTAGAACACCGTCGCCACGTCGCCGACGACCCCGGACTCGCTCAACGAGGTGAAATCGTCCGGCTCCAGGTAGCCGCCGATGTAGACCTTCGACGGCACCGCCGCGAACGGCGAGCCGAGTCCGAACAGGGCGACGTCCATCCGCTGCTGCAGCTCGAGCACGCGCTTGGTCGACCGCTCGCGCCAGACCGCCTGCTTGGTGAGCGGATCGTCGAAGAACGCCTGCACCGGGAACTGCTGCACCTTCGCCGCGTAGGCGTCGCCGAAGCGGCGGAGGATCTCGCTGGAGTAGTTGATGCCCGTCGTCTCGGTGTTGCCCGCGCCGTTCAGCTGCACGATCTGGGTGTTGTGCGTCTCCTTGGCGATGAGGTGCCGGCTGATCGCGCTCATCGTCGAGCCCCAGGCGATGCCGACGATCATGTTGGAGTCGATGAACTGGCCCAGGATCCGCGCGGCCGAGAGGGCGACGCGCTCCAGCCGGTCGATCTCGCTGGTGTGATCCGGCACCGGCACGATGTGCGCCGTGATGTCGAAGTGCGCGCGCACCTCGGCCGAGAGCGCGCTCGCGCGGTCGAGCGGGGAGCGGATCTGGATGTCCACGAGGCCCGTCGCGCGGGCGTGCGACAGGAGCCGCGACACGGAGGAGCGCGACGTGTGCAGCTCGTGCGCGATGGCGTCCATCGTCAGGTCCTGCATGTAGTAGAGCTGGGCTGCGCGGAGTGCGTCGCGGGTCTTGTCGGGATGGGTCGCGTGCGTCGTCTCGTCGAGTTCGACGACCGGTCGGACAGGGGTCACAGATGCTCCTTGCACGTATTTCCACCCGTATTGACCGGATGTGTTCCCGGGTCAAGGATGGCTGTATTCCTCCGCGAAATCAATCGTCCACCTCAGGTGCCGATACTGCCGCGAAGGCCTCGACGAATCACACACGACACGAAGGCGAGTACGAAGTGGCACAGTCTGTCGGAACTCCCGGAACCCCCGCGATCCGCGAAAGCGTCGCCGCCCTGCGGGACACCCCCCGAGCGACCGTCCTCGTCATCGGCGGTGGCATCAACGGCATCGGAACCTTCCGCGAGCTCGCGCTGAACGGCGTCGACGTCGCGCTGGTCGAGCGCGGCGATTACGTCTCGGGAGCGTCCAGCGCCTCGAGCCACATGATCCACGGCGGGATCCGCTACCTCGAGAACGGCGAGTTCCGCCTCGTCAACGAGGGCGTGCACGAGCGCAACGGCCTGCTGAAGATCGCTCCGCACTACGTGAAGCCGCTGCAGACCACGATCCCGATCTACTCGACCTTCTCGGGCATCCTCGCGGCGCCGATGCGCTTCTTGACGCACAAGTCGGGCAAGCCGCAGGAGCGCGGCGCGCTGCTGATCAAGGTCGGCCTGACCCTGTACGACTTCTTCTCGCGCGACGGCGGAGTCGTGCCGCGCCACCAGTTCCACGGCCGCAAGCGCTCGCTGAACGAACTGCCCAAGCTCGACCCGAAGATCAAGTACACCGCCACCTACTTCGACGCGTCGGTGCACGAGCCCGAGCGCCTGGCGCTCGACGTCCTGCGCGACGGACTCGTCGGCGGAGCGAAGGCGCGGGCCGCGAACTACGTCGAGGCCGTCGGCACCTCCGAGGGCGGCGTGCTCCTGCGCGACCGCGAGACCGGCGAGGAGTTCGCCTTCCAGGCCGACGTCGTCGTCAACGTCTCGGGACCCTGGACCGACTTCACCAACACCGCGCTGGGCACCACGACGACGTTCATGGGCGGCACCAAGGGCTCGCACATCGTCCTCGACAACCCCGAGCTGGTCGAGGCCTGCGAGGGACGCGAGATGTTCTTCGAGCACAGCGACGGCCGCATCGTCCTCATCTACCCGCTCAAGGGGCGGGTCATGGTCGGCACGACCGACATCGAGGCCGACCCGAACGAGCCGGCCGTCTGCACGGAGGAGGAGATCGACTACTTCTTCGAGCTCGTCAGCCACGTGTTCCCCTCCATCCCGGTGAACCGCGACCAGATCGTCTTCAAGTTCTCCGGCATCCGCCCCCTGCCCCGTCATGACGACGAGACCCCGGGCTTCGTCTCCCGCGACTACCGCATCGAGCCCTCGACGCTGCCCGGCGGGAAGACTCCCGTCCTGAGCCTGGTCGGCGGCAAGTGGACGACGTTCCGCGCCCTCTCCGAGCACCTCTCGAACGAGGTCTTCGCGAAGATCGGAGTGACGCGCCGCGTCTCGACCGTGAAGACGGCCATCGGAGGCGGCAAGGGCTACCCCCGCACCGACGCGTCCCGCGCGCAGTGGATCAGCCAGCACCGCTCCGGCCTGTCCTCCGCCCGCACCGGTCAGCTGCTCGAGCGCTACGGCACCCGCGCGCAGGAGGTCATCGAGGCCCTCGCGGACGGACACGACGAGGCCCTCGACTTCGACAAGGACTTCACCACCGGTGAGATCCGCTACCTGGCCCGCCACGAGAGCGTGGTGCACCTGATCGACCTGGTCATGCGCCGCACCAACCACGCCTTCACCGGCGGACTCAGCCGCGAGCTCCTCGAGGAGCTGGCCGAGCACACCGGGTCGGTCCTCGGCTGGGACGAGGCGACGCGCGCCGACGAGGTCGACGCGACCATCTCGCACCTCAAGCAGTACAACGGCGTGGACGTCGGAGGCACCTCCGTCCAGACGCCGACCGCCGTCCCCGCGTCGTAAGCGGAGACAGGCGGAAGAAGACGGAAGTCCCGGCGCGAGCACCCTCGCACCGGGACTTCCGTCGCTGATACGCACGAACGTGCACGCGTCGCTCCTTGTCGGGGTGTCGGGGCGCGGATAACTTCACACCTGTCGGGCATCGATGCCCGCGCCGGACGCCAGCGCGCGTCCGCTCGAATCGGAGGAAAAGGTCATCGTGGACAATCTCGGAGTGGTGTTCCTAGCGGAACTGGTGGGGACGGCACTGCTCGTCCTCCTGGGCTGCGGCGTCGTCGCCAACGTCGCGCTGGTGAAGAACAAGGGTTTCAACGGCGGATTCCTGATGGTGAACATCGGATGGGGCTTCGCGGTCTTCTCCGGCGTGATCGTCTCGTACAACTCGGGCGCGCACCTCAACCCGGCCGTCACGCTCGGTCTGGTCGCGAGCGGCGCTGACGAGTTCGGCTCCGGCGTCCCGGTCAACATCGTGTCGATCCTGACCTACATCGCGGCGCAGCTGCTCGGCGCGATCCTCGGCGCCGTCTTCTGCTGGCTCGCCTACAAGCAGCACTTCGACGAGGAGCCCGACCCGGCCAACAAGCTCGGCGTCTTCTCGACCGGCCCGGCCATCCGCTCCTACGGCTGGAACTTCGTCACCGAGGTCATCGGCACCTTCGTCCTCGTCTTCGTCGTCATCGGCTTCGGCGGCGGACGCCAGGGCGACGGCGGACTCGCCGCGCTCGGTGCGCTCCCCGTCGCGATCCTGGTGATCGCGATCGGCGCCTCCCTCGGTGGCCCGACCGGCTACGCCATCAACCCCGCCCGCGACCTCGGCCCGCGCATCGCTCACGCGCTGCTGCCGATCAAGGGCAAGGGCTCGAGCGACTGGTCCTACTCCTGGGTGCCGATCGCGGGCCCGATCGTCGGCGGTCTTCTCGCCGGCTGGTCCTCGCTCGTCCTCCTCCCCATCCTCTGACGCGCTCCGCGCCGCCTCCGACCACTCGTTACGAAGGAGTACTTGCACATGGCTGACTACGTCATCGCGATCGACCAGGGGACGACGTCGTCCCGCGCGATCATCTTCGACAAGAAGGGATCGATCGTCTCCACCGGCCAGAAGGAGCACGAGCAGATCTTCCCGCGCGCGGGCTGGGTCGAGCACGACCCGATCGAGATCTGGAACAACGTCCGCGAGGTCATCGGCCAGGCGCTCTCGCGCGCCGACCTGACCCGCCACGACATCGCCTCCGTCGGCATCACCAACCAGCGCGAGACCGCGGTGGTCTGGGACAGGACGACCGGCAAGCCGGTCTACAACGCGATCGTGTGGCAGGACACCCGCACGCAGTCGATCGTCGACCGCCTCGCGGGCGACGAGGGAGCCGACCGTTTCAAGTCGATCGTGGGCCTGCCGCTCGCGACCTACTTCTCGGGCACCAAGATCGTGTGGATCCTCGAGAACGTCGAGGGTGCGCGCGAGAAGGCCGAGGCGGGCGACCTGATCTTCGGCACGACCGACACCTGGGTCCTCTGGAACCTGACGGGCGGCATCGACGGGGGCGTCCACAAGACCGACGTCACCAACGCGTCGCGCACGCTCTTCCTCGACCTCGAGACGCTCGAGTGGCGCGACGACATCCTCGAGGCGTTCGGCGTCCCGAAGTCGATGCTCCCCGAGGTCTGCTCCTCGTCCGAGGTGTACGGCCACGTCGAGTCCTCGTCGCTGCTGCGCGAGGTCCCCATCGCGGGCATCCTCGGCGACCAGCAGGCCGCGACCTTCGGCCAGGCGGCGTTCGATCCGGGCGAGGCGAAGAACACCTACGGCACCGGCAACTTCCTGATCTTCAACACCGGCACCGAGATCGTGCACTCCAAGAACGGCCTCCTCACCACCATCGGCTACAAGCTCGGCGACGGCGAGGTGCACTACGCGCTCGAGGGCTCGATCGCGGTCTCCGGCTCGCTCATCCAGTGGCTGCGCGACAACCTGGGCCTCATCGGCTCGGCGCCGGAGGTCGAGGCACTCGCCGCGACCGTCGAGGACAACGGCGGCGCCTACTTCGTGCCCGCGTTCTCGGGTCTCTTCGCGCCGTACTGGCGATCGGATGCGCGCGGCGCGCTCGTCGGACTCACCCGCTACGTCAACAAGGGCCACATCGCCCGCGCAGCGCTCGAGGCGACCGCGTTCCAGACCCGCGAGGTCCTGGACGCCGTCAACGCCGACTCCGGTGTGCCCCTGCAGGAGCTCAAGGTCGACGGCGGCATGATCGCCAACAACCTGCTCATGCAGTTCCAGGCCGACATCCTCGGCGTCCCGGTCGTCCGACCGGTCGTCGCCGAGACCACCGCGCTCGGAGCCGCGTACGCCGCGGGCCTCGCGGTCGGCTTCTGGGAGAACCTCGACGACCTGCGTCAGAACTGGCAGGAGGACTCGCGCTGGACCCCCTCCATGGACCAGGACGAGGCCGCCCGTCAGTACCGCCTCTGGAAGAAGGCCGTCACGAAGACCTTCGACTGGGTCGACGAGGACGTGTCGTAACTCCTTCCGCAGCGGTCCTCGCCCGCTGCGCCGCGGTCGGCTCTCGCAGGCGGTCGCGGTGCGGAGAGCGTCTCGTGCCCGGCTGCGACGGAACGCTCGCACGCGTTCCGCCGGTCCGCTTCGCCGGGCGCAGCGATCGGGAATGCCGGGCTTCGGATCGGTGAAGCGCCTCGGCGCGGCCTTCGGGTCGCGCCGAGGCACTTCCTCGTTCCCCGACGGCACCCCCCGCTGCTGGTCGAGCAGCCCCCGCAGGCGCCGTATCGAGACCCCGACCGTGTCCGCCTCCGCCTCTGCCTCTGCGTCTGCTGGTCGACTAGCCGCCGTAGGCGGCGTATCGAGCCCCCGCCCCGCCGCTGCGTCTGCGCCGACGTCTGCTGGTCGAGTAGCCGCCGTAGGCGGCGTATCGAGACCCCGCCCCGCCGTTGGCCACCTGCGGGCCGCCCCCGGCTCAGACCCCGAGCAGCTCGGGCAGCTCGTCGAGGGATCCGATCCGCCGCACGTCCAGCGCCACGGCGTCCTCCGGCAGCTCGCGTCCGTGCTCCGGTCCGCCGACCCGGTCGAGCCAGACACCGCGGAGCCCCGCCCGGGCAGCGCCGATCGCGTCGGTCCCGAGGCGGTCGCCGATGTACAGCGCGTCGGAGGGAGCCACTCCGAACCGCTCGCAGGCCACGCGGAAGATCCGCGGATCCGGCTTCGTCACTCCGACCTCGCCCGATGCGATCAGGTGCTCGACGCGCTCCGAGAGCGCGATCGCGTCCATCTTGCGCGTCTGGAAGTCGAGGTCGCCGTTCGTGATGACGCCGATCCGCACGCCCGCCGCATCGAGCCGGTCGAGCACCCGCAGCGCGTCATCGTGCAGTGTCCACGCCGCGACGTACTGCTCGAGGTAGGCGGCGAACCACTCGCTCGCCTCCTCCGGGGTCAGCTCGACGCCCGCGTCCGCCGCGAAGGCGATCGCGCGGGCGCGCCGCTGCCCCTCGTAGTCGAGCTCGCCCGCCAGGTAGCGGTGGTAGTGCTCCTCCTCGAGCTCGTACCAGCGCCGCTGGAGGTCGGCCGCCTCACCCGCGTACGGGCTCCCGAGCGCCGCGGAGTGCGCGACGATGCCCGCCTGCACCGCCCTGGCGTGCCGGAAGAGCGTGTCGTCGAGGTCGAAGAGCGCGAGCTGCAGCACGGGTCAGCGGGTGCGGCGGAGGAAGCCGATGCGGTCGTAGACCGTCGCGAGGGTCTTCTCGGCCGTCTCGGAGGCGCGGTCGGCCGCTCGGGACAGGACGCGATCGAGCTCGGCCGGATCCGCCAGCAGCTCGGCCGTCCGCGCGCGGATCGGGTCGAACGTCGCGGCGACGACCTCGACGAGGCCCTTCTTGAGGTCGCCGTAGCCGCGGCCCGCGTACTCCTGCTCGAGCGACTCGATGGTGCGGTCGGCCAGGACGGAGTAGATGGTGAGCAGATTCGAGACGCCGGGCTTCGCGGCACGGTCGAACCGCACCTCGGACTCCGTGTCGGTGACGGCGCGCATGATCTTCTTCGCGGTAGCCTTCGGCTCGTCGAGCACGCTCAGCAGACCCGCGTCCGACTCCGCCGACTTCGACATCTTCGCGCCTGGGTTCTGCAGGTCGTAGATCTTCGCGGTCTCGCGGGCGATGTGCGGCTCCGGGATCGCGAAGGTCTCGCCGAAGCGCGTGTTGAAGCGGCCCGCGAGATCGCGGGTCAGCTCGAGGTGCTGACGCTGGTCCTCGCCGACCGGTACGGCGTCGGTCTGGTAGAGCAGGATGTCGGCGGCCATCAGGATCGGGTAGGTGAAGAGCCCGACCGACGCCGCCTCCGCGCCCTGCTTCGCCGACTTGTCCTTGAACTGCGTCATGCGGCTCGCCTCGCCGAAGCCGGTCACCGTGTTGAGGATCCACGCCAGCTCCGCGTGCGCGGGCACGTGCGACTGGATGAACAGGGTCGAGCGCTCGGGATCGATGCCGGCCGCGATGTACTGGGCCGCCGTCGCGCGCGTGCGCTCGCGCAGCTCGGCCGGGTCCTGCGGCACCGTGATCGCGTGGAGGTCGACGACGCAGAAGTACGCGTCGAAGTCCTCCTGCATGGCGACCCACTGCGTGAGCGCGCCGATGTAGTTGCCGAGGTGCAGCGATCCGGAGGAGGGCTGCATGCCCGAGAAGATGACGGGCTTGGCGCCCGGAGCGGTGGGGGTCATGATGAGGCCTCGGTTGCAGTGCCGGCGCGGTGATCGCGCGGGGGAGTGGTGGACGGGTCAGAGCTCGTAGTCGACGACGACGGGGGCGTGGTCGGACCAGCGGGTGTCCCAGCTGTCGGCGCGGTCGATCTCGTAGCTGCGCGCGAGCGCGGCGAGATCG
Organism: Rathayibacter rubneri; assembly: GCF_023743255.1. Taxonomy (NCBI): domain Bacteria; kingdom Bacillati; phylum Actinomycetota; class Actinomycetes; order Micrococcales; family Microbacteriaceae; genus Rathayibacter; species Rathayibacter rubneri. The sequence goes on from NZ_JAMRYM010000062.1 coordinate 9,511, forward strand.
GGGGTGGCGAGCTGGTAGTCGATGCGCCAGCCCGTGTCGGTGTCGAAGGCCTGGCCGCGCTGCGACCACCAGGTGTAGGGGCCCGGCACCTCGCCGGCGAAGCGGCGGCCCAGATCGATCCAGCCGAGTCCGGCTCCGGCGTTGTAGCCCTCCTCGCCCTCGGCGCCGAGGAAACGGTCGAAGTAGGCGCGCTCCTCGGGGAGGAAGCCGGCCTTCTTCACGTTGCCCTTCCAGTTCTTGATGTCGAGGGTGCGGTGGCCGACGTTCAGGTCGCCCATCACGACGGCGAGCGGGTTGTGGGCCTGCAGCTGGGGGAGTCGCTCGATCATCGCGTCGAGGAACTTCACCTTCTCGTCCTGCTTGGGTGTGCCGACGCCGCCGGAGTGGACGTAGGTCGAGACGACGGTGACGGTGCGGTCGCCGACCTCGTAGTCGGCCTCGAGCCAGCGCCCGGCGGAGTCGAAGTCGTCGGCCCCGAGCGCGACCCGGTGGATCGTGGCGCGGTCGCGGGAGGCGAGCGCCACTCCGGCGCGGCCCTTCGCGGTCGCCTCGTCGTGCAGCACGTCCCACTCGTCGCCGAGCAGCCCGGTGAGGTCGTCGGTGGACGCGCGGACCTCTTGCAGGGCGAGGATGTCGACGTCGCGCGCGGCGAGCCAGTCGCCCATGCCCTTGCGGAACGCGGCGCGCACCCCGTTGACGTTGACGGAGGCGATGCGGAGGAGCTTCTTGGTCACCGGAGCAGTCTATTCTCGGCCGCCGACACGCACTCCCCGAGGGCCCCGCGTCACCTGCGCTGCGCGGGAAGTCGGGAGGGCGGGTGCTGCAGAACCTCAGCCAGGAGGGCCGCGCAGCCGCGATGGTGGCCGGTCACGCGTCTCAACTCAGGTCCAGCGCCCTCGAGATGGCACCCGTCGCGAAGCCGTCCGCGCCCCGCTCTCGAGCACGCATCCCCGTCGCGGAGCCACCCGCGCCGCGGCAGGCGGGGACCGCCGCCGATGGTTGAGGCGAACAGGCGAATCGCGTGTCAGCGATTCGTCGTAGCCGTCCGCGACCCGCTCTCTGTATCGCGCCTTGTTGCGAAGCCGACCGCGCCGCGGCGGGCGGGGACCGCCGCGGGAATGAGCACAGCCGAACCGGCGAATCGCGTGCCAGCGATTCGTCGTAGCCGTCCGCGCCCCGCTCTCGGGAACGCATCCCCGTCGTCAAGCCGACTGCGCCGCGGCGGGCGGGGACCGCCGCCCGCCGGCGAGGCGAACCGGCGAATCGCGTGCGAGCGATTCGTCGTAGCCGCTCGCAACCCGCTCTCCGGATCGCGCCCCGTCGCGAGGCCAACCGCGCCGCGGCGGGCGGGGACCGCCGCCCATCGGCGAGGCGAACCGGCGAATCGCGTGCGAGCGATTCGTCGTAGCCGCTCGCGACCCGCTCTCGGGAACGCATCCCCGTCGCCAAGCCGACCGCGCCGCGGCGGGCAGGGACCGCCGCGGAAACGAGAACAGCCCGCGTCCTGCGCCACCTTCCCTCGGAGAAGAAGAAGGCGGCGCAGGCGCGGGCTGTCGACGTGACCGCTCAGGACGGTCGTTCGGGGGTCGGCGCGGGTCAGACCGCGGCGACGGGGCGAGCCGTGACGGGCTCGGGCACCTCGGCGACCACGGGGGCGCGCTTGATGCTCTTGGCGATGATGACGGCGATCGCGGTGACGACCATCCCGACGAGGATCGCGACCAGGTAGAGGATCGGCTGTCCGACGAGGCCGGTGACCCAGACTCCGCCGTGCGGGGCGCGCAGCGTCGAGCCGAACAGGGCGACGAGCGCGCCGGTGACGGCCGAGCCGATCATCGCGGAGGGGATCACGCGCAGCGGGTCGACCGCGGCGAACGGGATGGCCCCCTCAGAGATGAAGGACGCGCCGAGCAGGTAGGCGGCCTTGCCGTTCTGTCGCTCGGCGTCGGTGAAGAGGCGCTTGCGGAGCGTGGTGGCCAGGGCCAGACCCAGCGGGGGCGTCATGCCGGCGGCCATCACGATCGCCATCACCTTGAACTGCACCGAGTTCGGGTCGCCGTCGGCCGGGACGGAGGCGAGACCGGTGGTCGCGAAGGCGTAGGCCACCTTGTTGACCGGCCCGCCCATGTCGAACGCCATCATCAGGCCCAGGATGATCCCGAGCACGATCAGGTTGCCGCCGGTGAGTCCGGAGAGCCAGGACGAGAGTCCCTCGCTCAGGGCGCGCAGCGGCGCCCCGAGGACGACGAACATCAGGAAGCCGGTGATGAAGGTCGCGATCAGGGGGATGATCACGACGGGCATCAGCGACTTGAAGGCCGCGGGCAGCTTGATCCGCGAGATGTAGAGCGCCGCGTATCCGGCGATGAAGCCCGAGGCGAGTCCGCCGAGGAAGCCGGCTCCAACGGTCACGGCGACCGCGCCGCCGAGGAATCCGGGGGCGATGCCCGGGCGGTCGGCGATGCCGAAGGCGATGAAGCCCGAGAGCACCGGCACGAGGAACGCGAAGGTCGCTCCTCCGATCAGGAACATGACTCCGGCCCAGTCGGTGATGTTCACCGGGTTGAAGCCGTTGTCGATGATCTGCTGCGGAGTGAAGCTGACGATCGTGTAGCCGCCGAACAGGAACGACAGGGCGATCAGCAGACCACCGGCCGCGACGAACGGGATCATGTACGAGACGCCGGTCATCAGGTTCTGGCGGATGCGCGTGCCGACGCCGACCTTCTTCGGGGCGGCGGCGGGAGCGGCGGCGGCCTGCGCGCGGGCAGGGGCGTCGGCGGGCTTCGCGCTGCGCAGGGCGAGCGCGCGGTCGAGGACCTCGTCCGGCTTGGCCAGCGCCTCGGCGACGCCGACCTGGAGGATCGGCTTTCCGGCGAAGCGGTCCTTGCCGCGGATCTCGAGGTCGGCGGCGAGGATGACGACGTCCGCGGCGGCGATGTCGCCCGCGGTCATCTCCTCGGAGCCGGCGGCTCCCTGCGTCTCGACGTGGATCGGGTAGCCGCGCTTCTTCGCGGCCTGCTCGAGCGCCTCGGCGGCCATGTAGGTGTGCGCGATGCCCGCGATGCAGCTGGTGACGGCGACGAACCGCGGGGTGTCGGAGGAGCTCCCCGGAGCCGCGGACGGCGCGGCCTGGGCGGTCGCGACGGCGCGGTCGATGACCTCGGCGGCCTTCGCGAGCGCCTCCGAGGTGCCGACCTCGAGGGTCGGCTTCCCGGCGAAGCGCTCCTTGCCGCGGACCTCGAGATCGGCGGCGAGGATGACCACGTCGGCGTCCGCGATGGTCTGATCCGACATCGGGTCCGACCCCGCTGCGCCCTGGGTCTCGACCTGGATCTCGTACCCCTTCTTCTTCGCGGCCTGCTCGAGCGCCTCGGCCGCCATGTAGGTGTGGGCGATGCCGGCGATGCAGCTGGTGACGGCGACGATCCTCATGAGACGACGACCTCTCGGGCGATGATGTCGGCGACCTCCTGGCCGCTGGACGCGGCGCGGAGGGATCCGGTGAAGGACTCGTGGATCAGCTTGCGGGCGAGCTGGGCGAGGATCTTGAGGTGGGCCTGGTCGGCTCCGTCGGGTGCGGCGATCAGGAAGATCAGGTCGGCCGGTCCGTCGGGGGCGCCGAAGTCGACGCCCTGCTTCGCGATGCCGACGGCGACGCTGGGAGCGACGACGTGCGAGGAGCGGGCGTGGGGGATCCCGATGCCTCCGGGCATGCCCGTGGCCATCTGGGCCTCGCGGTCGCGGACGTCGGCGAGGAAACCGTCGAGGTCGGTGACACGGCCTGCGTCGGCCAGCGTCTTCGCGAGCTGCGCGGTGGCCTCGTCCTTGCTGGCGGCGGTCAGGTCGACGATGACGGTCGAGGCCTCGGTGAGTGCAGTCATGCGCTCAGTTCTCCAATCGGGAGGTGGGGGTCGGGGGACTCGACGACGGTGACGTCCTCGAGTCGGAGGGAGTCGGGCCCCGGGGCTTCGCTGCCCGGGAGCCGGACGGCGGCGGTGCCCCACGCGACTGCTGTCGCGAGGCGCTCCGCCTCCGTGGCGTCGGTGGCCGAGAGGTAGCCCGCGAGGGTGCTGTCCCCTGCCCCGACGGTGCTGAGAGGCACGACGGCGGGTGCGCCCGCCCACCACGACGCGTCGGCCGTGACGAGGAGGGCGCCGTGCTCTCCGAGGCTCACGAGCGCTCGCGCGTCCGGGAGGCGGAGGAGTTCTCGTGCTCCGTCGACGACGTCTCCGACCGTCGGCAGGGAGCGGCCGAGGAGCTCCTCGAGCTCCTCGAGGTTGGGCTTCACCAGCGTCGCCGTCCCGGCCGCGATGATCGCGGTGAGGGGGGCTCCGGAGGTGTCGACGGCGAGCGGGACGCCGAAGTGCAGGGCGAGCCGTCCGAGCGACGCGTAGAAGTCCGCGCCGAGTCCCGGAGGGACGCTGCCGCACGCGACGAGCCAGCGCGGCGCGGCCACCACGTGGTCGCAGACGAGCTCCGAGAGCGCCTTCGCCTCCTCGGGGCTGATCGCCGGGCCGGGCTCGTTGATCTTGGTGGTGCGCCCGGTCGCGTCGTCGACGACGGTGATGTTGGTCCGGATCGGCTGCGCGATGGGGGAGCTCGCCGAGCGGACGCCCGCCGCCTCGAGCATCGACGAGAGATCGAGCCCGGTCGAGGCGTCGGCGGGGTAGACGGCGGTGGCCTCGACTCCGTTGCGGGCGAGGGCCCGGGCGACGTTGACGCCCTTCCCCGCCGGGTCACGCCGCACATCGTGCGCCCGGTTCACCTCGCCCACGGCGAAGCCGCTGGTCGAGAGGGTGACGTCGATGCTCGGGTTGGCGGTGACGGTGACGATCATGCGCGGACCACCTCGGGGCCTGCGGACTCGACGTCGTCGGCGAGCTCGTCGTCGATCCCGCTGTCCGTGATGACGGTGTCGACCGCGGACAGCGGAGCGACGTGCCCGAAGTCCTGGCGGCCGAACTTGGAGTGGTCGGCGAGGACGACGACCCGGCGGGCCGAGGCGATGAGGGCCGACTTCACGACCGCCTCGTCGAGGTCCGGCGTGGTCAGGCCCCGCTCGCGGCTGATGCCGTTGGTGCCGATGAACGCGACGTCGACCGAGACCGAGGCGATCGCCTGGGCGACCCACGGTCCGACGGCCGCCTGCGTCACTCCGCGCAGGTGCCCGCCGAGCAGGTGCAGGTCGATGTTGGGCCGGCCGACGAGCGCCATCGCGACGGGGAGGGAGTGGGTGACGACCGTCAGCCGGCGGTCCAGGGGGAGCAGCTCCGCGAGCCGGACCGTGGTGGTCCCGGCGTCGATGGCGAGGGAGCCGCCGTCGGGCACTTCGGCGAGGGCGGCCGTGGCGATGCGGTCCTTCTCGCCCGCGAGGTGGCCTTCGCGGGCCGCGACCTCGGGTTCGATGCCCAGCCGCTCGACCGGGATCGCGCCGCCGTGCGCCCGGCGCAGCAGTCCGCGTCGCTCGAGGCTCGTGAGGTCGCGGCGGATGGTCTCGGGGGTGACCGCGAGGGAGAGGGCGAGATCGCGGACCTCGACGCGGCCCTCGGTGCGGGCACGGTCGAGGATCGCCTGGTGGCGCTCCGGTGCGTACATGTCGACTCCGTCGTCTCGATCCAGTGGTGCTCGCGTTCCGCGGGGCGGATCTGCGTTTACATCTTTTTAGACCCGTTTGTCTGCCATGTCAACAGAAACGGACATGTTCGACAGGCGTGGGACAACGCGCGGCGACCCGGCGCCGACGCGCCGGTCCCGTGGAATGCGGCCGGGTCAGCCCGAGAGGTCGGCGAGCTCCTCGTCGAGGCGCGCCAGGCTCTTCTCGAGCCGCCGGCGCTTGAGCAGGGAGGCGTCGGCGAGAGCGGCTGTGAGGCGCTCCCGCTCCACCTCGGCGAGCGTGCGGCGCGCGGTGCGCAGCTGCTCCTCCTGCTCCTTCTCGCGCTCCTCGGGCGTGAGCTTCCGCGCCGAGATACCGGCGTCGCTCATGCCGACCGAGATCCAGGACGCCGCGATCAGGATGACCTGGCAGACCAGGTTGAACCAGATCAGGAGGCCGATCAGGACCGCGAACGAGGCGAGCAGCGGGTTCCGCGACGCGCCTCCGAGCAGCTGGGTCCCGAGGATCTTCAGCGCTCCGAGCGCGACGCCGCCCATCAGGGCGCCGACCCAGAGGTTCTTCCAGGGGATGGGGATGCCCGACAGGATCCGGAACGACCCCGCGAGGGTCGCCGTGTCGAGCGCGAGCATGATCAGGAGTCCGATCGCACCGCCGGTGATGCGCCCGAGCTCCGAGTCGCTTCCGATGCCGAGGAAGTCGAGGGCGACGTCGACGAACGTGGTCGAGAACACCGAGAGGGCGGCGGAGACGAGCAGCACGGCCCCGAACACGAGGGCGAGACCGGCGTCCTTGAGCTTGAGCAGGACGAACAGCGTCGTCGGACCGGGAAGGGCGAAGAGGATCCGGACGGCCTGCCGCAGGCTCCCGAGGAAGTTCAGCGCCGTCCAGAGCAGGACCGCGGCGGCGGTGACTCCGGTCCAGCCGAGGATCGACTGGTCCAGCAGCGTGTCGACGGAGACGAGGGAGCCCTTGCCGCCGATCAGCCCGGGGATCGAGCGCTGCACGATGCCGATGAGGGAGTCGCGCAGAACGGTGTCCCCACGGACCCAGAATCCGAAGACGGCGAAGAACACGAACAGCGCGCCGAAGACGGCGAACAAGGCCTGGAACGCCAGCCCCGAGGCGAAGAGCGGCCCGCCGGTCTCGGAGTAGTGCAGAACGACCCGCAGCGGCCGCGTGCGCAGGACCCGCTCGATCAGCGCCGGGATGCCGCGGGGGGTGTCTGCCGCCTCCGTCATGCCTCCAGGGTAGGGCCGCCGCCCGGGTCGGCTGACACCCGGGCGTGGAGGCGGCCCGGGAACGACGAACGGCCCGCCGGATCAGGGATCCGAGGGGCCGTTCGAGGGCTGCGATCAGGCGCGGCCGCGGATGACCGCCTGCTTGACCTCGGCGATCGCCTGGGTGATCTGGATGCCGCGCGGGCACGCCTCGGTGCAGTTGAAGGTCGTGCGGCAGCGCCACACGCCCTCCTTGTCGTTGAGGATGTCGAGACGCGCTCCCCCCGCGTCGTCGCGCGAGTCGAAGATGAAGCGGTGGGCGTTCACGATCGCGGCCGGGCCGAAGTACTGGCCGTCGGTCCAGAACACCGGGCACGACGAGGTGCACGCGGCGCAGAGGATGCACTTGGTGGTGTCGTCGAAGCGGGCGCGGTCGGCGACCGACTGCACGCGCTCCTTGCCCTTGGGGGCCGGGGTGTTGGCGATCAGGAACGGCTGCACCTCGCGGAACGACGCGAAGAACGGCTCCATGTCGACGACGAGGTCCTTCTCGAGGGGCAGGCCCTTGATCGCCTCGATGTAGATCGGCTGCGAGATGTCGAGATCCTTGATCAGCGTCTTGCAGGCCAGGCGGTTGCGCCCGTTGATGCGCATCGCGTCCGAGCCGCAGATGCCGTGCGCGCAGGAGCGGCGGAAGGTCAGCGACCCGTCCTGGTCCCACTTGATGCGGTGCAGGGCGTCGAGGACGCGGTCGGTCGAGTACATCTCGACGTCGAAGTCCTGCCAGCGCGGCTCGGCGTCCACCTCGGGGTCGAAGCGGCGGATGATGAACGTGACGGTGAACGCCTCCGGGGCGGCGGGGGCCGCGGGCGGCTGCTCGAGGGTAGCTGTCGACATGGCTAGTACTTCCTCTCCATCGGCTGGTACCGGGTGATCACGACGGGCTTCCAGTCGAGCCGGATGTGGTCACCGGCATCGGAGGAGTGGGCGTCACCGGAGAGGTACGCCATCGTGTGCTGCATGTAGTTGTCGTCGTCGCGCTTGGGGAAGTCGTCGCGCATGTGGCCGCCCCGGCTCTCCTTGCGGTTGCGCGCCGAGAAGACGACGACCTCCGCGAGGTCCAGGAGGAAGCCGAGTTCGACGGCCTCCAGGAGATCGGTGTTGAAGCGCTTGCCCTTGTCCTGCACCGAGATGTTGCGGAACCGGTCGCGCAGGCGCTGGATGGTGCCGGTGACCTGCTCGAGCGACTCGTCGGTGCGGAACACCTGGGCGTTCTTGTCCATCTCGTCCTGCAGCTCCTTGCGGATCGAGGCGATCCGCTCGGTGCCGGTGGCGTCGCGGAGCGAGGCCAGCATGTCGCGGATCGCTCCGGCCGGGTCGGCGGGCAGGGGAGTGAAGTCGACGGTCTTGGCGTAGTCGGCGGCGTTGTTGCCGCTGCGCTTGCCGAAGACGTTGATGTCGAGGAGGGAGTTGGTGCCGAGGCGGTTCGAGCCGTGCACCGACACGCACGCGCACTCGCCGGCGGCGTACAGGCCGGGGACGACGGTGGTGTTGTCCGAGAGGACCTCGGCCTTGACGTTCGTCGGGATGCCGCCCATCGCGTAGTGCGCGGTCGGCATGACCGGCACCGGCTCGACGACCGGGTCGACGCCGAGGTAGGTGCGGGCGAACTCGGTGATGTCGGGGAGCTTGGTCTCGAGGACCTCGGCGCCCAGATGCGTGCAGTCCAGCAGCACGTAGTCCTTGTGCGGTCCGGCGCCGCGGCCCTCCGCCACCTCCTGGACCATGCAGCGCGCGACGATGTCGCGGGGCGCGAGGTCCTTGATGGTGGGGGCGTAGCGCTCCATGAAGCGCTCACCCGAGGCGTTGCGGAGGATCGCACCCTCTCCTCGCGCTCCCTCGGTGAGGAGGATGCCCAGGCCCGCGAGTCCGGTCGGGTGGAACTGGAAGAACTCCATGTCCTCGAGCGGGAGGCCCTTGCGCCAGATGATGCCGACTCCGTCGCCGGTCAGGGTGTGCGCATTCGAGGTCGTCTTGTAGATCTTGCCGAAGCCGCCGGTCGCGAAGATGATCGCCTTCGCCTGGAACACGTGCAGCTCGCCGGTGGCGAGCTCGTAGGCCACGACTCCGGACGGCTTGTCGACGCCGTCGACCTTCGTCATGACGAGGTCGAGGACGTAGAACTCGTTGTAGAAGTTGATGCCGAGGCGGACGCAGTTCTGGAACAGCGTCTGGAGGATCATGTGGCCGGTGCGGTCCGCCGCGTAGCAGGCCCGGCGCACGGGCGCCTTGCCGTGGTCGCGGGTGTGACCGCCGAAGCGGCGCTGGTCGATCTTGCCGTCCTCGGTGCGGTTGAAGGGCAGGCCCATGTTCTCGAGGTCAATGACCGCGTCGATGGCCTCCTTCGCGAGGATCTCGGCCGCGTCCTGGTCGACGAGGTAGTCGCCGCCCTTGACCGTGTCGAAGGTGTGCCACTCCCAGCTGTCCTCCTCGACGTTCGCGAGGGCGGCGGCCATGCCGCCCTGGGCCGCTCCGGTGTGGGAGCGCGTCGGGTAGAGCTTCGAGATCACGGCGGTCTTCGCCTTGGGGCCGGCCTCGATGGCCGCCCGCATCCCCGCCCCGCCGGCGCCGACGATGACCACGTCGAACTGGTGGTAGTGGACGCCGTCGGGTCCGACGGTCTGCGTGAAGGCGCTCTGGTCGCCGCCGTTGTGTACGTGGCCTGCTGTGCTCACTGGGTGGGTGCTCCGTTGTGCGGGTGAGGAGGACGGGAGGGGGTGCCGGACCCGGGAGGAGGCGCCGCGGTGATCCGCAGCGCCTCCTCCCGGACTCTCAGCGGTGCGTCACGCGCCGCAGAAGGACGGCAGCAGCTCGGCCGCCGTGTTCGGCGGGCACGGGTCGAACGCGAAGACGACCCAGGTTCCGAGGACGATCAGGGAGACGACGGCGACGAGGATGCCGCCCTTGAACGCGCGGGCGAGCAGCGGGGAGGTCGCGTAGTCGTTGACCAGCGTGCGCATGCCGTTGCCGCCGTGGATGAGGGCGAGCCACAGCATCAGGACGTCCCACCACTGCCAGAACGGGTTCGCCAGCTTGCCGCCGACGAAGCCGAAGTCGATGGCCTTGATGCCGTCGCCCAGGAGGAGGTTGTAGATGAGGTGGCCGAAGATCAGGACGATCAGCACGACGCCCGAGGCGCGCATGTAGATCCAGCCCCACTTCTCCCAGTTCGTCCCGGAGGAGCGGGTCGGGGTGTGCGGCGTGCGGGGGGCGGCGACGGTGCTCATTCCCCTCCTCCCTCGCTGAAGACGAACATGAGGTGGCGCGGGGCGAAGCCGAGCATCAGCACGACCCACAGGCCGATGACGACCCAGAACAGCAGACGCTGGTTGCGGGTCGCCCAGCTCCAGAAGTCGACCAGGATGATGCGCAGGCCGTTCAGGGCGTGGAAGGCGATCGCGCCGACCAGACCCGTCTCGCCGAGGCCCATGACCGGGTTCTTGTAGGTTCCGATGACCGCGTTGTACGCCTCGGGGCTCACCGCGATGAGAGCCGAGTCGAGGACGTGGACGAGGAGGAAGAAGAAGATGGCGACACCGGTGATCCGGTGGAGCACCCACGACCACATGCCTTCGCGACCGCGGTAGAGGGTTCCGGCCGGACGCCGGATCTTCCCCTGCTTCCGGGGTGCGAGGGTCTGAGCAGCTTGAACTGACACGGACAACCCTCCCTGGTTGTGCACTCCGACGGCCTGACCTGCTCCGCGTCTCGTGGACGCGGACGGGGCGGGGGAGCGACGAGAATATCGCCCTCCGATTCTAAACGGCGATCGGATCAAGCGCGGCTAAGGCGAGCCTTAGCTGCGGTGCTCCACCACCGCGGGCACTCCGACGGCGGCGTAGTGCGCGAGCAGCTCGTCCGTGAGCGCGCTCCAGGTGCGGTGCAGCACGCGACGGCGACCCGCTTCCCCCAGCCGTGCGCGGAGCGCGGGGTCGCGGGTGAGGCGCTCGACCTGACGGCGCAGATCGGAGTCGCTCTCGGGCGCGTAGAGCAGACCGTCCACCCCGTGCTCGATCAGGTCGGTCGGCCCGCCCGCGTGCGGGGCGACCACAGCGGTGCCCGACGCCTGCGCCTCCTGCACCGTCTGGCCGAAGGTCTCCTCGGTGCCGGTGTGCACGAACACGTCGAGGGCGGCGTAGACCGCGGGCAGCCGCTCCCCGTCGAGCCGACCGAGCATGCGCGCGCGCGACCCCAGGGCCGAGGCGACCCGAGTGGAGGAGGGACCGTACCCGCCGACGACGAGGTCGGTCCTCGGGAGCGACGTGAGAGCGGCCAGCCGCTCCACTCTCTTCTCGGGGGAGAGCCGGCCGATGTAGCCGATCAAAGAGTCCCCGGCGCCGAGACCGGCGCGCACGTCGTGCGCATAGGAGGAGGAGCGCATCCGCGGGTGGAAGCGGTCGCTCTGCACACCCCGTCCCCAGAGCGCCGTCCGCTCGATGCCGGCGGCGGCCAGGTCGTCGAGGGCGCTGCTCGACGGCGCGAGCGTGAGGTCGGCCCCGGCGTGGATCTGGCGGATGACCTTCCAGGCGAGCGCCCGGGCTCCGCGGATCCCGTAGCGCGCCGCGAAGCGGGCGACGTCGGTCTGGTAGACGGCCACGCTGGGCACTCCGAGTCGGCCGGCGGAGGCGATGGCGCGCGCCCCGAGGAGGAACGGCGAGGCGACGTGCACGACGTCCGGCGCGAAGTCGGCCAGCTCGCGGGTCAGGGCGAGGGTCGGGATCCCGACGGGGAACTCGCGGTAGGCGATCGCGGGGTGCTCCACCACCCGGTGCCCGGCGTAGCGGGCGGGCGCGCCCGCGGCGGGGCAGACGACCAGGGCCTCGATCCCGCGGGCCGCGAACTCGTCGAGCACCCGCAGGACGCTCGTGGTCACGCCGTTCAACGACGGCAGGAAGCTCTCGGTGACGACCGCGACTCTCACATCCCGGACGCTACGGCTCCCGCGTGAACGGGGGAGCGCCGCCCGGTGAACGGACGGTCGCGGTCGGGCTCCCTTGTATCCTGCGGACATGACATCACCTGAGACCGATGGCCGCGCCCCGCTCGACCGCTTCTACAGCGTGATCCCCGCAGGCGGGATCGGCTCGAGGCTGTGGCCGCTCTCCCGGGCGGACGCCCCGAAGTTCCTGCACGACCTGACCGGCTCCGGCCAGACCCTCCTTCGCGACACCTGGGACCGGCTCGCGCCGATCTCGGGCGCCGACCGGATCATGGTGGTCACGGGGCGCGCGCACCGCGCCGCCGTCGAGCGCCAGCTGGAGCGCCTCGAGGACCTCAACGTCGTCCTCGAGAGCGAACCGCGCGACTCCTCCGCGGCGATCGGCCTGGCCGCCGCGATCCTCGAGCGCCGCGAGCCCGGAGTGATCATCGGCTCGTTCGCCGCCGATCACGTCATCAGCGGGCAGCACCTCTTCCACGACGCCGTCGCGGAGGCGGTCATCGCCGCCGACGCCGGCTACATCGCGACGATCGGCATCACGCCCACGGAGCCCGCGGTGGGCTTCGGCTACATCAAGACGGGCGCCCACCTCGGGATCGACGGCGCCGCGCACACGCTCGCCGTCGACTCCTTCGTCGAGAAGCCCGATGCGGAGACGGCCCGCCGCTATGTCGGCAGCGGGCAGTACCTCTGGAACGCGGGCATGTTCATCGCGCGCGCCGATCGCCTCCTCGAGGAGCTGGGCCGCTCCAAGCCGAAGCTGCTCGCCGGGCTGCTCGAGCTCGCCGAGGCGTGGGACACCCCGGAGCGCGGCGCCGTCGTCGACCGCATCTGGCCGGGTCTGGAGAAGATCGCGATCGACTACTCCGTCGCCGAGCCGGCCGCCGCGGCGGGCAAGCTCGCCGTGATCCCCGGGCACTTCTCGTGGGACGACGTCGGGGACTTCGCCTCCATCGCCAAGCTGCACGCGAGCGGTCTGCGCTCGGACCTCGCGATCCTCGGCGAGGACGCCCGCGTCCTGGCCGACTCCGCGACCGGCATCGTCGTCAGCGGCGGCAACCGCACGATCGCCCTGATCGGAGTGAAGGACATCGTCGTCGTGGACACCCCCGACGCCCTCCTGGTCACCACCACCGAGAACGCCCAGAAGGTCAAGGGCGTCGTCGACGCCCTCCGCCTCTCGGGCCGCACCGACGTCCTCTAGCCCCACCCCTCGAAGCGCGGCCTCCCTCCGGGAGCGCCGCGCTTCGAGGGGTGGGGCTAGAGGACGTCGGTGCGGCCCGAG